>NZ_JBLWTZ010000023.1:0-7524 GCF_048269885.1 Tenacibaculum sp.
TTATGACGCAAATTATAAAAGTACGTTTGTTTAAAAAAGTATAAAATGTACTTGTTTTTTACCTCAGTTCTTTGTTACCTGCTCGCTTTATTCATTTGTTTCAATCTGTCAATTGCGTTTTGGTTTTCAGGATTTAATTCCAAAGACTTTTTGTAATTGGAAATAGCATTTTTAAAATCCTTATTATAATAGTAAGCTTCTGCTAAACTATCATATAAATTCGCTGATTCTGGGTAAAGATGTAAAGCCAATAAAAAGACATTATATCCTTGCTCTTTCTTTGCGGGATTAAAAGACAACCACAATCCTAAAGTGTTTAACATTCCTTCTTGAAGCTCAAGATTTGGATGCTCGGCAATTGTTTTCTTATACAGTGGGATTAAATCTTGATAGTCTTGTTCAAGTGCTAAATCATTGAAGTATTGATGGTTAAAGTCTTTTTCAATAGCTTTTTTCGTTTTTTTAGAAATCAAACTATCGGAAAATCCGTTTGCAACAGGTTTGTTTTCGATGAAATCAATCGCCTTTTTCTCATTTTTTAATGTTGCATTTAAGAACTGCAAAGTATGCTGACAAAGCAAATTATAGGAAGCCATTATTTTATCATCACTTTTGTCTTGCCTTTTATCTCTGTTAGCGAATAAGACACCAAAGGAACTAAAAAAAGAATGCGTTAGGTCGTGAAATCTATATCTGTAAATGTTGCTATACTCCAAAGAATCGTATAATTGAAATTTGTAGTTCAAATCTTCAGGTATTTTGTCTGAGGTTAGAATTTCTTTCGGAATCTCTTTTTGAGCAAAATGGATATATGGAATGGAAAACTTATCTAAATTAAAATAAGGTGACTTTTCCAAAACAGCATAATTGTATCTTTCTGTTCCATCCAAACTTACAATGGCACTTATTTCTTCGTGTTTCATAATCGTTATAGCATTCGCCAATCCACCAAAACTGAATCCCATTAATGCCACTTTTTCCGAATCGATATGATCGTAGTTGTGAATTTCTTTTAGAAGGAATTCTACATCTCTAGATTGTGTTTCCATATCTTTTGTAGTTCCGCCTTCTAACCACCGTGTATCTGTTCCTCTTGAAGGACTTGATATTATTACGAAACCGTTACTTGCTAAATATTCAAATAACGCAAAATTTTCAATTGACGAAGCTTGGTAACTTGGTGCATAAACTACAACTGGAAATTTTCCGTCCAAAAAAGTTGTATTTGAAAAAGCATCAACTTTTTCTGAAAGATGAGCTTTATTTTCTGGCGTGTTCCATAAATACGGAAACCAATCCAACAGAAAGTAATTTGGTAAATTTTTCCATTCTTCCTCTTCTTTTAAAATCTCTAAATAGTTTAAAACTGCTAATTGCTCAGAATTACTATCCTTTATTTTGGCAGGATACCAAATACTTATAGGGATTGGTCTTTTGATGAGTTGGTTGCTAAACTCATTATGAATTCTATAAGTTCTGGTGCTATCGTTAACTGTATAATGTTTAAAGCCTACTTTATATTTTCCTGCTTTAAGTCCAATTTCTTTCAAGGATGTCTGTCCGTAAGATACTGTTGATAGTAATAACACTGTAATAAATATTATCAATCTCATTTCTTTTGAATTAGTGTCCATATTAAAGTTGTCCTATTTTAAGAATTGTTACAGTGCTTTTTTCAGCTTGCCGCTAACGGTAAGGTATAAGAATAGTAGCGGATATTATGCACTTACTTTTCGGTTTAGCACAGACCTTAAATATATAAAAAAACCATAGGCGAAGAACTAAGTCCGCTATGGCTTATATAGAATGTTGTAAGCCGTTATTTTTCCACTTTTCTTTCCTCTATGACTTCTTTCAATGCCGAAGTTCCGTTCAGAGCAGAAGGAAATCCTGCATAGACCGACATTAAAATCATAATTTCGGACAGTTCTTCTTCGGTCACTCCCACATTCAAAGCAGCGTTGAGATGTACTTTTAATTGCGGTCTTGTATTTCCCATTGCAGTTAAAGCCGCAACAACTGCAATTTCTTTTGTTCGGTTGTCCAAAGTGGTTTCTCGGCTGTAAACATCTCCAAAAGGATATTCGATTGTATATTTTGCCAAATCTGGCGAAACATCTTTTAAGCTTTCGATTACTTTTTCTCCTGCTTCTCCGTCAATCTCTTTTAGTTTTTTCCAACCTCTTTCAAATCGTTCCGTTTTTGTATTGTCCATTTTTGTTTGATTTTTTGTTTGCCCGTATCCACTTGCGGTAATTAATAAAGTGAATATTAAAATTGATAAATATTTCATTTTGTTTTTAGGCAAAAATAAAGGTCGAAAGAAGTTCGTTTGCAGGACTTTTTCCAGATTTTCAGGTACTTTTAAATTCGGTGGGAGAAAGTTTTGTTTTCTGTTTGAATATTCTTGAAAAATAAGAGCTGTCCTCAAACCCTAATCGAAATGCGATTTCCTTTACCGATAAATCCGTGAAATAAAGCAATCGTTTGGCTTCCGTTATTTTCTTTTCCAAAATGATTGTTTTAGGGCTTTGTCCATAATTTTCCTTACAGATTTCGTTGAGTTTATCAACGGTCAAATTTAATTTTGAAGCATATTCTTTTATCGAAAGATTTTCGCAAATATTGTCTAACACCAATTTTGAAAATTTTAAAGTGGTTTTTGATTTAACTTCCTTGTTTTTAGGGTTTTCATTTGATAATCTTTTTAGTTGAAGTAACAAGTATGAAATTCCCTGAACGATTGTTTTTTCGCTCAATTTGTCATTTTTATTGAATTCTTCGATAAGATTTTTAAATAGTGGTTTTAGAAATTTTGTATTTCTGTCGGATAAATCAAAAAATACTTTGTTAACAAAGTCGGTTGTTTCCCTTAAAAGATGTTTGTCAAAAATGATAATATATCCATTCGAGTTTTTTGAATGGGACCAATTATGAACCTGTTTGGGTCGCATCAGGAAAAGTCTGTTATGCTTGATTTTATATTCCTCAAAGTCGATTACATTGATTCCCGTGCTTTTAGTGAACCAAACGAGTGAATAAAAATCGTGTCTATGTGGCCATTCAACATCTGGGTCTTCCGTTCCCTCAAAAGTTCCAATGTAGAAAAACTTTTCTTTTGGATTGGATATTATAATGTCCGATATGGAATATTCTTTTAGCAGGATGTTGATTTTAATTGCTTACAACGTATTTGTGTATGATTTTTTGCGGGAAAAGGACGCGAGTCGTTTTCCGTTGTTGCGGAAAGATAATTAATAAGATTGAATTTCCGCTGAGGAAATTCAGCCGAAATTAATTATACACCTTGTTGGTATTAGTTTTATATTTCAATTCCAAGTTTCTTTTCAATTTGTTCAATATTCCATTTTCGCAATTGAAATTCCTCCTTGTCAACTATCTGTGCTTTTGTTTGGTTATGAGAAACATTTATAAATGACTCATAACAGATTGAAAGACTGTTGTTTTTTTCTAATTCATTTTCGTTCCACAAAACGATTAAGTACTTTTCACCAATTTTGAAATTTTCAGTTGAATGATTACAATTTATACCAGAATTACCATTTTCAATAAACAATTCATTTAATTCAGTTGATTTCTTATAATCTTTTCTGATTTTAACAAAAATTCCTATTTCAGTTTTTTTCGAAACTTCAACCAATAAAGTATGATTCATTAGTTTACTCATTGTTTGAAATCCAGCAAATTTCCCATTCAAACCTTTTATTTTTGGACATGAACATGCAAAAAGACCGATTGAAAATAATGCTAATACAATTGTTGTGAATTCTTTCTTTTTCATTTTTTTAAATTAATGCCAACGGTCTTGTATATGAAAAGTTGCGTGTTTGTACGCGAGGATTTTCCGCAGGAAAATAAGAAGTTAACAAACGAGCAACTAACATTGTTTAAGCACAACACCAGCAATTTTTTATATACGGTGTTGGCACCAGTTTTTTAATTTTTATTTGTCATTTCGTTCGGGTCAAAACCGTACATAAATTTATTCAGTTGTCCATTCGAACTTTCCAGTCCGACAATGTCCATTAATTCCTCAAAATATGTACAAACTCTTTCTCGGTCTTCAGTGTCTAATTCCATATAAACATCCGCAAACCTTGAAAGTCCGATTTTAATTTTCTCTTGATATTTTTTATCAGTCGGATTTTTAGATTCCGCTACGCTTTTAAAGTCAGACGCAACACTATTAATTTTTTCTGTAAAAATCGGTCGCATTTTTTCGTCAGCGATTCCAGGATAGTAATTTTCCGCTACGAATTTTTTCTTTGCAATAAATTCCGCAAATTTTTCATTCACATTTTCAGGTGTTTTCATTTCAGTCGCATTTTGTCCGCAAGCAGATAAAGTCAAAAACAGAACTAATAGTTTAATGTATTTCGTCATTTCTCAAATTGGTGCCAACGACGGTTGGGCTATGAGCAGTTGGGAATTTTACGCCCTAACTTTTCGGTTTAGCATCGACCTTTATTTATGTTTATATTTTCGTTTTATCACTTCCTCCCCAATTGTTTATAGCCATTGTTGTAGGGCGTTTTTTTATTTCTTTTACGATTCGATAAATAATATATCCAATCATAATTAGATTAATAATTTGCCAAATATTAAAACCAATGTAATTCATTTTTTGCCAAAAGGTCATACTCTCTAAACTCCAATATTCGCCTTTGCTCTCATCATAGAAATCATCATAATCCATTAATAACAAAGCGAGAACTAAATATATAGCCAAGTCGACAATAATTATTCCCACTGTGATTAGAATGTTTTTTATGGTCAAATATCTTTTCATTCTATCCGTCTCAAACTGAAAAGTCGGTTACTTTATTATTATCAAATTTAATTGTCAGCCGTCCAGTATTAATTCCACGCTTTGAATAACCTAGATAATAACCAAATTCATTTTCTCTTTTCGAGTCTGGTTCCCCTAATAATTTTAAAAGTTCGCTCTTTGACATTCCTTTTAGGTCATAGTTATTTCTTAAACTGTTCATCATATCCCATCTTAGCGACCATTCAGTTTCAGATTCCGTCCAGTTTTTCCACTTTTCGGAGTCAAACTTTTCGTGTGTAATTCTCCCTTTAAGTACAAAAACAATTAGAATTATTAGTCCAATCGTTAAAATTCCATATTTAATCTTTTTGTACATGCTTCGTTTTTTCAAATGCCCTATAACAGTCTCGGCTATGAGTAGTTGCATGGTTTAGCGGTTAACTTTGTATGTACACACCAAGCTGAAAACCTTCAAAGGTTTTTGTAAGTAAGCAAGAACAAACAATTACTTATAACCATTGTTATAGGCAGATATTTTATTTAAAATTCAGATATAAGAATAAAATTATTGAAGCAGATTGAAATGACTTCTTATTTACAGGTGATATAATCATTCCAGTTTTTTCAGTTCCTTTTAAAAGTTCTCCCTCATCTGTCCATTTTATATATGTTCCAGAACCATTATCCATTGTTCCATTTTTATCAATCTTTATAAGGTTTTGTCCATCTTTGTCTTGTAGAACATTATGTTCTGTAATTTTTGCGAATAATTTTCCTTCTTTGTCCTTTAATGTTCCATCTCTATTAATTTTTCCAATATCTTCACCATTGATTTTAATTATCCCGGTTTCACTTACAGCAATTCCAGTTTTTCCATTTTCGTCTTTAATTTCAAATTTCGAAAATTCAAGTCTATCAGTTTTCGTCCCACAAGAAGCTATAATTACTGATATAAATAAGAAATAAAATAATTTTTTCATTTTTGATTTTTTAAAAGTTTCCTTACTCTTTAGGATTTTCAGTTACTCCCCAGTTTAAATAGTATTCTGGTCTCTATTTGCCTACGGTTCGTATAACCGTCAGTTACGGATTAAAGTACGCAAATTTTTCGGTTTAGCACTGGCGTTAGCAATTCCGAGTGGATTTAGCCTGCCCTGAGCGAAGTCGAAGGGTAGTCGAATCCGTTGTAATTGCAGTTAAAAATTGTTGGTGTATGTTATTTATTAACTATAATGACATTAGGGCCATATGAGTGAATTGATATTTTTTTATTATGTGTAGTAAAAGTGATTTTTGCTAAATGATATTCTTCATTTTCTTCTGGTAGAATGCTAATAGTATCTAAAAAAACGTTTGTATTAATTATTAACTCTTTATCAATTGATTTCAGTACTTTTTGAAAACTAGATCTTAAATTAGTGTTGGGGCTTTCAAAAAAAGCGATTGTTTTTTCTTCTTTTTCTGTTGCATCATGAATAAAAGACGCAATAATTCCTTTAAACCTTAATAAAGCCATTTCTGGATTGTCTTCTATATTTGAACCGATATATTTATAGTAATCTTTTATGGTGTTATCAGCAAATTCAGGAACGATGATAAATGAATCAAATTCTCTAGACATAATAGTATATAAAATAGATGAATAATTACAAACAGCTTAAGCTGATGTGAGACATGGTGTTTTTATCTAATATAACCCTGTTGGTTTTGGTTTCTCTTACCGTTACATTGTTAAATTTATCTAGAGCACTTATAATTTGACGACATTCAGGATAGCATTTACTTCTAGCATTGTCATTAATTATAATGGCTAGTACACTAAAACTGTCAACTTGGGTAATCGATCTTCTTCGACCACGTATATTGTATTCATAATAATATCCTGGAATATTATTTTTTTTATCATAAATTATACGAACATCATGTCCGGCATGTTTAAAAACAAGGTTTGTTACATAAAAGGTTTGACGATACCATCCTGTATTTTTACCATTTTTAACAGAATAATTAAGATCAAAAGTGTGTTTTAATAAAGCTTCTTTAACCTGTTTTTCAAGGGAGTTTGTTGCTTTAGATAGAATAACAGCGCAATCGTTGCTTAAGGTACTTGAGTTTGTATTCTTTAAACTTTTTTTACTCAAATTAGGTTTTAGTTTTAAAGAATGCATGATTTCATAAGCTGATTGAAACAAATCTTTGGATTTACAAGTGAAAGTAACCTCAAGTATTTTTTCGTCTAAATAGGTAAAAAACTTTAAAAAATAAACCTTATCAAGATTTCCTTTAATATAGCCTATTTTGTTACCATTGATTACTGATACACCATCATCATCAATATCAATAAACTTGTCTTTGTAAGTTTTAACATAAGCCGATTTATAAGAATCTATAGAGCGCTGTGTTTTCTTGTTCCATAAACCAATTGTCAAGTTATTTAAACCAGGGCTGTCTTTAAATTGTAAGTAAACCTCAAATGTACTGTTTTGCTCTAATTTTTTAGAGTTTAATTTAAAATTAGAAGGAATTTTGAGTTCAACCTTATCATTAATCAGAGATTTTGTTTCTAAATCTATACTTGTAGTAAATGATGTAAAAATTATCGCTAAAAAAACGGTGATGCTAATTCTAAAGAGCTTATTTGTATATGTCATTTGAATTAAATGTTAGGCAACGGTCTGTTTTAAATGAAGTTACGTTCTGTAATTGTTTTCTTTGTGTGCTTAGTCATAAAA
>NZ_JBLWTZ010000023.1:7534-50038 GCF_048269885.1 Tenacibaculum sp.
ATAAAAAGGATTAAAGACAAGTAGAACGTTACCAAATAGCATTTAGGACGTAGTTGTGTTGAATTTTTGCAAGAAAGGGAATTAAAACTTAAAATCTAAAAAACAATCCGTTGGTAATGACCATTTCCTTACTAAATAGCTTTTTTACACAGTTATTACTATACCACGGATTAAAAGACAAATCGAAAGCTTCAGTTGCTAAAAACTTAGGAGTAAACCCGTATTTTGTGGACGACTACGTAAACGCAGCTCGTAACTACCCGATGCGAAAAGTATCTCAAATTATTGCTTTATTACGTGATGCCGATGTAAAAAGCAAAGGAGTAGGAGCCAACCAAACCCATGCCGATATTTTAAAAGAATTATTGTTTAAGATGTTGCATTAACGGTCTCGGCTATGGGTAGTCGCGTGAGTTAGTACTTAACTTCGTAAGTATAACCAAACTGAAAATCCTCGTGGATTTTCAGTTGTATGTCAGTGTAAGCAATTACTTATAGCCATTGTTATGCTTTCGGTTTTTACGCATCAAGTTTATTTACCATTATTTGATATAAATTTAAAAATTCGTCTTCATTTCCGTCATCCCAAGTTAGTTTTAATTCGTCAAATGTTAAATTGGGATATTGTTTTTCAGCTACACTTTTCCCTCCAAGTCTCGCTCTAATTTGAGAATCTGGATGATTTTTACATAAATTTTTAGCGTGTTCAAAATCTCCATAGGCTAATGCACTACCAGGAACAAGTCTTTCTAAGGCTGTTGGATGAATATAATTTTCCAATAGACGTTTTTTAGTTACCAAAAAATCTACATTGTTAGTTAATCCATAATTTGTTAAAGCTGTATAATTTGGTGATATCTGTGCTGCGCTTTCTTTATCACTATCTAAAAATATAAAGAAAGGTTTCCCTAATTTAGTGAAAAGGTCAAGGTTAACCCAATGCTTAACTTCTCCACAACCACCAATCGGAATTATGTTTATACTTAGCTCTTCGAATGTATTGTCAATAAGATTGTTCTCTTTGTAAAGATTTGCTTGGTGATGCATAGCTATTACATCGCTAATTCCCTCTACAAGAAAAAGTAATCTTGATGTTGAAAATAAAGGTGTGAATGTGTTATCAGGTTTAATTCCCAAGTCAATAGCTAAAGTTTTATAATCGATGTTCGTTTGATTGACTGTGTAAATGTTTTCAGGATTCGAAATATGAATAATATTCTCCTTTTTAGTGTTTCCTACAATTGTTGGTGAGTGTGTTGATGTAATTACTTGATAACCATTCCCAGTAAGGGAATTTAATTTGTCGAATAAGTTTTCTTGTGCTGATGGATGTAGAAATGTTTCAGGCTCTTCGAAACCAAAAATAATTTTTTGACTTTCCACAGTTTTACTTGTTTCTGCTAGGTATTCAAAATATGACATCATTGTGATTCTTCTAAACCCATCACCTCTAGAACTTAAAGGAATTTCGTCGCCTGATGAAGTACTGACAAACGAGGTTTTTATTAATTTACTCCAATCAAAAGATACTTTAGGTTCTACTTTTTCTGTTGATTTAACAACATCATTTATTTTATCTGTTACTTTTTCTAAAACTTTTTCTAATTGAGTTCTTACAGAGGTTTCAATTAAATCGGTGTCAACTTCTTCCTTAATAAGGTTAAAAGCCATATCCTTAAAATAATTCTGTATTGCAGTATCTGTGTCAGATAAAGAAGTGTCAGCTTTAAAATATTGGAAAGATGGCAAAGCTTTTTTTATTGAATCTCCAATTGCCTTGATTTTTGTCTTACCAGAACTTGGTATTTCGATGTATTGGTAGTCAAACTCTACGTTATTTGCTTGATTATATTCTCGAAGTTTTTCTCTTTTTTCTACGTTGTTAAATTCTTCTCCATTTCCTTTTGAAGTATCAATTCCATTAGCATTGCATTGAGCCATTAATTGTGCTTCAGTTTTGAATACAAAATCTGCATCCCCATTATATTGTTTTCGTTTTATAAAAGTTTTGGGTTTAGATATGTTTTCTCCATTTTTCGTCCATACTTTTCGCCATACCAGCAATCCATCCTCATTTGTCAATTCCTCATTTTCAATTGTAGTTAAAATTTCTTCTCCCAATTTGAATTCTTTATATTTACAATCAAATAGTAATTCAATAATTAAGTTGGTTTCTTCTGTTGAAACATTGAAGTCAGAAATTAATAATGTTTTATTATTCAAAGCAGCATCAATAGCTAATAATATTGTTGATTTTCCAGCATCATTTTGTCCTACAATTGCATTGAATAAATCCAAGTCAACACTTGCTGTTCCGTTTATTCCTTTGAAGTTTGATATATTAACTTTCTTTAAAATCATTTGATTGGTTTAAATTGATTGATTATGTTCTTTAAGCTGAAGCATAACTCGTTTTATCTCAAACTTTAGTTCTTTTATCCCAATAAAAACATGGGATACCATAAAGTATAGCAATTTTTATATGCTATCAAATATATCAAAACCAATACTTTACCTAAAATAAAGTTATCAACGAGTTGTTGTTGTTTATTAACGTAACTATAAGAACGATTTGCTCTTACAATTCCTGCGAACCTAAAAAAATACCTATACATATTCTTACGGAATCCCATAAGTTCAATTATTTAGGTAATAAAAGTAGTTTTAGCTATCATAAAAGCTTGAGTGGGTCGCTGGTATCACGGCATGCTCCGAAGACACCACGGCACGGGTCGTTGATATCACGGCGCGCTCCGAAGACACCACGGCATGGGTCGCTGATATCACGGCATGCTCCGAAGACACCACGGCACAGGTCGCTGATATCACGGCATGCTCCGAAGACACCACGGCACAGGTCGCTGATATCACGGCATGCTCCGAAGATACCACGGCACGGGTCGCTACTATTACGGCATGCTCCGAAGACACTAGGGCACGAGTCGCTAATACTACGGCTATAGATAAATGAATAGCACTCGTAAAAAAGTTGACAGCGGTGCTAGCCGTATCCTTAAATCCCAACAGATTTTACAAAACGCTCTCGGAGAAAACATTAAAAAAGGTCAAGAAAAAGCTACCAACCAATGCTTAAAAGTAGAATTTTGTTAGTTGTAGTATGAGTAAGCAGGTGTATATAGTATTGGTTTTTACCTTTAAAGAACACTAGAAAGCGTCATCTCGATTGAAAAGAAGGAACTCATTAAAGTGAGTAACTCCTATTGTTGAGATGTCTCATCATCCATACTTTATGCTATCGACATGACAGCCTATTGATTTTAGTTAATTTATAAAACTCAGGTTATACCAAAATTTTATCAATGGTATACACCATTTTTGTTAATTTCGCCGCTTAAAATTATTTGTATGATTACGGTAGATCAATTAACGGTTGAGTTTAGTGGTAATACCCTGTTTAGCGACGTTTCGTTTGTAATAAACGAAAACGATAAAATTGCCTTAATGGGTAAAAATGGCGCAGGAAAATCCACCATGATGAAAATTATAGCAGGAGTTTCTAAACCTACTAAAGGAGGCGTTCGAAGTCCGAAAGATACCGTAATCGCTTACTTACCGCAGCACTTGTTAATGGAAGACAACTGCACGGTAAAAGAAGAAGCATCCAAAGCATTTGCATCTATTTTTGCTATGAAAGCCGAAATGGACGACCTCAACAAACAATTAGAAACCCGTACCGATTACGAATCGGACGATTATATGAAAATCATTGAGCGTGTATCAGATTTAGGAGAAAAATACTACGCGTTAGAAGAAATAAACTACGAAGCAGAAGTAGAAAAAGCTTTAAAAGGCTTAGGATTTAAACAAGAAGATTTTGAAAGAGCCACCTCAGAGTTTAGTGGAGGTTGGCGTATGCGTATTGAGCTGGCGAAAATCTTACTGCAAAAGCCCGATTTAATTTTGTTAGATGAGCCTACCAACCACGTAGATATCGAATCGGTAATTTGGTTGGAAAACTTTTTATTAAACAAAGCCAAAGCGGTGGTAGTAATTTCGCACGATAAAGCGTTTATTGATAATATTACCAACCGAACCATTGAGGTAACGATGGGAACTATTCACGACTACAAAGCCAACTACTCACACTATTTAGAGTTGCGTAAAGAACGTCGTGCACATCAATTAAAAGCTTACCAAGAACAACAAAAGTTTATTGCTGATACCAAAGCATTTATCGAGCGTTTTAAAGGAACCTATTCAAAAACGAATCAAGTAGCTTCGCGTGAACGAATGTTAGAGAAATTAGTTCCTGTAGAAATAGATGAGGTAGATACTTCAGCCTTAAAACTACGTTTTCCACCATCACCACGTTCGGGAGACTATCCTGTAAAAGTGGAAGGATTAACGAAGCAATACGGAGACTTAACCGTGTTTAAAGACGCAAGTTTCTCGATAGCTCGTGGAGAAAAAGTATCGTTTGTAGGAAGAAACGGAGAAGGAAAATCGACCATGATTAAAGCCATTATGGGAGAAATTGATTTTGAGGGAGAATGCGGGTTGGGACACAACGCCAAAGTAGGATATTTTGCACAGAATCAAGCGTCGTTGTTAGATCCTGAATTAACCATTTTCCAAACCGTAGATGAGGTTGCTGAAGGAGATATCCGAACGCAAATCAAAAATATATTAGGACGTTTTATGTTCTCAGGAGATGATTTAGAAAAGAAAGTAAAAGTACTTTCTGGAGGAGAGAAAACCCGTTTGGCAATGGTAAAGCTATTGTTAGAACCTGTAAACGTGTTGATTTTAGATGAGCCTACCAACCACTTAGATTTAAAATCAAAAGAAGTCATTAAAGAAGCTTTATTACACTTCGACGGAACGTTGATTTTAGTATCACACGACCGTGATTTCTTACAAGGATTGTCTCAAAAAGTATTTGAGTTTAAAGACCAACGTGTTATAGAACACTTTGAAACGATTGATGCGTTTTTAGAGCGTAACAACATCAAAGCGTTAAAGGAAATAGATTTGTAGTCACCCCGACTGAAAGGAGGGAGCTCATTAAAGTGAGTAACTCCCATTGTTGGGAGTTCTCGTCGCTCATAAAATCGCGCTGTCGAAATGACGAGAAGAGGAGAGGTTTAATTAAGCCCGCAACACTTCTTGTATTTCATACCGCTATCACAAGGACAAGGATCGTTTCTGGAAATATCCAGGCGTTTTAAATGCAGGTTCATGTCGTCCATATCTTGTTTAAAGATTTGTTCTAATAAGCGGTAAAGCTCAGGATGCTTTCTAGCTAGTAACTTCGGACGCTCAAAAAAGTATTCGCTTGCTACTGAGAAAAACTCTGCCTTGTTAGTCCCGCCATACGGATTGATATCGGAAGCGTCGTTGTATATTTCTTCAATTTTTTTGTTGATTAAATCTACCCACGGAATGCTGTATTGCTTTTCTAATAATACATGTGGTATACCGTCAATATTACAATCTAACTTGTCAATTAAATGCACAAACTCATGAATGGCAGTATTTTTTTTATCGGTTTCATTTTCAAAACCTAGGTGTAAAGCAGGTTTCGATAAAACCATTTTTCCTTCTAAATACCCGTTACCTACCATTCCTAAAATTCTTCGGTTGTCTCCTTCGGTTTCAAAATGCTCGTTGAACATAGCGGGGTATAAAATGATTTCTTTGATATTAGGATAACGCCATTCAGGAAAATTAAAAACAGGAATTACAGCACTGGAAGCTATCAGTAATTTATCGGTAATTGTAACCGTAACATCAACACCAATAACCTCGTGATTTAACAGGAATTCAAAAACTTTAAACTCAAACAATTCTTTTTCATCAGGAGTGAGTGCGTTGTAAAAAGCGACCTTTTTAGTCAAAATAACTTTCCACTTATTTGGAAAAGGAGTTGTAGGTTGTTTCCATTTAGGTGTTGAGGTGTTTTTTTTGAATACAAGAAAAATACCTACGAGTATAAGTATAGATAAATAAGTCATTTAAAATAGCGTTGCGACGACTAGTAATTTTTTTCAAATATATAAAAATAGGGTAGAGTACAAGCGTCATTGCGAACTTTTCGGCTGTTGTTTAAGACAGATTAAAATGAAGTAATCTGTATATCGTGTAAGGTGCAAAAGATAGTCGTGTCGTTCATTTCGACTTCGCTCAATGAGCTTTCTCGCTATGACATCTCGATTATCGTCATTCCGACGATAGGAGAAACCGTAAGGTTTAGCGGAGCTAAATCTCTTCAAGGTGAGTAACTCCTATTCTTGAGATTTCTCGTCGCTTATAAAATCGCTCTGTTGAAATGACATTTTATTTATCGTTATTGTGAGGGAAACGAAGTAATCTTCTTTAGTAATGATATTTAAGTTTTTGGTTTTAAGTATTTTGTAGTCATTTGTTTGTTTTGTTGGGTGTTTGTTAAAAAACAAGTACTTGTTTTTTGTGAATGTTAAAATTCATGTTGTTTTATTGAATTATTTGTAAATAAGATTTGAAATATATACATTGACAGCAAGATTAATGTATTGTATTTATACATACCCCTTAATTAGTAACCTTAAATTCCCCAATAATATGACTACAAACTTAAATTTTCAGACTGTAGCAAAAGAACAAATCAAGTTCTTAAAATTTCCAAAAGAAGAGGTGTTAAACAAAAAGAAAGCAATGGTAAATCGTTTTTTAGATTTACAGCGAGTTCTGTCTTTAGGAAACTTAGAAAGAGAAAAGGTACAAATATTTTTTATGGATACGGATGGCTTAAAAAAAGTAGAAACTACTGTTTGGGGTATTACTGATACTTCAGTAATACTAAAACAAGCAACCATTATTCCGTTAGAAAGAATTGTAAAAGTAGCATAAAAAAAGCCCTCGAAATTTCGAGGGCTTTCTTGTTGTTTATAGTTAAGCTTCCGCTTCCATATAATCTTCAATAGGATTACAAGAACAAATTAAGTTACGGTCACCAAAAGCATCGTCTACACGGCGTACTGAAGGCCAAAACTTATTGTCTGCAATATAGTCTAAAGGAAATGCTGCTTGTTTACGTGAATATGGTAAGTCCCATTCATCAGCAGTTAACATTTCTTGTGTATGTGGTGCATTTTTAAGCGGGTTGTTAGGGGTTTCCTTACTCGCTTCAGCAATCTCTTTTCTAATAGAGATTAACGCATCACAAAAACGGTCTAATTCAGCTACCCCTTCCGATTCGGTAGGCTCTACCATAATTGTTCCCGCTACAGGGAAAGATACCGTAGGTGCGTGGAATCCGTAGTCCATTAAACGCTTCGCGATATCAGTAACTTCAATTCCGTTTTGTTTAAACTCACGACAATCTAAAATCATTTCGTGAGCTGCACGGTTCATTTCACCTGTATATAAAGTGCTGTAATGTCCGCTTAAACGCTCTTTAATATAATTTGCGTTTAAAATAGCATTCTTAGTAGAATTTGTTAATCCGTCAGCACCTAACATAGTAATGTATCCGTAAGAGATTAAACATACCAATGCAGAACCCCAAGGAGCTGCTGAAATAGCCGTAATGGCATTATCACCACCAGTAGCTACTACTGGATTAGTAGGTAAAAACGGAACTAATTGTGGTGCTACACAAATTGGTCCAACACCTGGTCCACCACCACCGTGAGGAATTGCAAATGTTTTGTGTAAGTTTAAGTGACAAACATCGGCACCAATGGTTGCAGGGTTTGTTAATCCTACCTGCGCGTTCATGTTGGCACCGTCCATATATACTTGTCCGCCATTATCGTGAATAATTTGCGTAACTTCTTTAATAGCCTTTTCATATACCCCGTGAGTAGATGGGTAGGTTACCATTAAAGCAGCCAAATTATCAGCGTGTTTTTCAGCTTTAGCACGTAAATCTTCTACATCGATGTTTCCTTTTTCGTCAGTTTTAGTAACAACCACTTTCATACCTGCCATAACCGCCGATGCAGGGTTCGTTCCGTGAGCTGATGCAGGAATTAAACAGATGTTTCTGTGGGTGTCTCCGTTTGCTTCGTGATAGGCTCTAATAGTCATTAATCCAGCAAATTCACCTTGTGCACCAGAGTTAGGTTGCAATGAAGTACCTGCAAAACCAGTAATCACATTTAATTGATTTTCAAGGTTGCTTAACATGATTTGGTACCCTTCTGCTTGGTTTAATGGAGCAAATGGATGAATGTTTCCCCATTGAGGATTACTCAATGGTAACATTTCAGAAGCAGCATTTAATTTCATGGTACAAGACCCTAAAGAAATCATTGAGTGATTTAATGCTAAATCTTTACGTTCTAATTTTTTGATATAACGCATCATATCAGTTTCAGATTGATACGTGTTGAATATGTCGTTATCTAAGAAAGAAGTTGCCCTTTTTACGTCTGCAGGAATTACATCTGCTGAAGTAAATTCAGTAACTAAAATATCTTTGATATTGAATGCTTGTTCGAAACAGTCAACAATTTCGTTGATTTCTTTTAAACCTACTGTTTCGTTTACAGAGATTGAAACATGCTCTGCATCGATGTAGTTAAAGTTGATTCCGTTTGCTTCAGCTACTGGACGTAACTTGTCTGCTTCAACTTCCACTAAAATTGTATCGAAATAAGCGCTGTTTTTTTGTTTGAAACCTAAATCGTTTAACGCTTTTGCTAAGGTTGTAGTGCTTGTGTGTACACGATCTGCAATGTATTGTAAACCATCTTTACCGTGGTATACAGCATACATACCTGCCATAACCGCTAACAATACTTGTGCAGTACAAATATTTGAAGTTGCTTTTTCACGTTTAATGTGTTGCTCACGTGTTTGTAATGCCATACGTAACGCACGACCACCGTCAACATCTTTGGTAACTCCAATAATACGACCAGGAATACTACGCTTGTATGCTTCTTTAGTAGCAAAATATCCAGCATGAGGGCCTCCGTATCCTAAAGGAATACCAAAACGTTGTGTAGTACCTACAACAACATCAGCACCAAATTCAGCAGGAGCTTTTAACTTTACTAACGATAAAATATCAGCAGCAACCGCTACTTTAATGTTATTTGCGTTACAGTTAGCAACGAAATCGGTATAATCATATACTTGTCCGTGCTTACCAGGGTATTGTACGATAGCACCAAAGAACTCTTCTGAAAAATCAAAATCTTCGTGGTTGCCAACAACTAATTCAATTCCGATAGGAATAGCGCGTGTTTGTAATACCGATAAGGTTTGTGGTAAAATTTCTTCTGAAACAAAGAACTTGTTTACGTTGGCTTTCTTTTGTGCTCTTTCACGAACATCAAATAACAAAGCCATCGCTTCTGCAGCTGCAGTACTTTCATCTAATAATGAAGCGTTAGCTAACTCCATTCCTGTTAAATCACAAATCATAGTTTGGTAATTTAACAAGGCTTCTAAACGTCCCTGTGCTATCTCAGCTTGGTAAGGAGTATACGCAGTGTACCATCCTGGGTTCTCTAAAATATTACGTTGGATAACACTAGGTATAATGGCTTCGTGATATCCTAAACCTATATAGCTTTTAAAAACGTTGTTTTTTGCCCCTAATTCGTTAATGTGATTAAGGTATTCGTACTCGCTCATAGCAGGAGCTAAATCAAGCTCTTGTTGTAAACGAATATCGTCGGGAATAGTTTCGTAAATCAATTGGTCTAAACTCTCAATGCCAATTGTTTGAAGCATTTGATCCTGATCTTTAACACGAGGACCTATATGCCTAAGTTGAAATGAATTTGTGTTCATTATTGTGTTGTTGTTTTTCGTGCCTCAAAAATAGTGAAATTGGTTGATTTGATACTACATATTTTTTTGTTAAAAACAATATTTTATTAACCAAAACAGCTGGTTATAAACAGAAAAGTTATTTTTGTTAGATGAACCTTTTTAAAAAAGTACTCGATTTTTATATAAACTCTAGTATTCATGTAGCCTTAGCAGTGTTTTCTTTGTTTAGAATTACGGAATTATATTTTGGTTTTTCGTATGATGAATCACTTGGTTTTTTTGTGTTTTTTGCGACAATTACTGGATACAATTTTGTTAAATATGCAGGAGTAGCCAAGCTTCATCACCGAAGCTTGACTAAAAACTTGCAAATCATTCAAGTATTTTCGTTAATCTGTTTTTTGCTAATGTGTTATTACGCATACTTATTGCCGCTAAGAACGTTCTTGTTTTTTATACCTCTAGGTGGGTTAACGTTTTTATATGCAGTCCCTTTTTTAAGTGGATTCCAAAAAAACTTACGAAGCATTGGGTATTTAAAGATAATCGTAGTGGCTTTGGTATGGGCAGTAACTACGGTTTTATTACCAGTATATGCTAGCGAAACTTCTTTTACAACTGAGGTGTATTTGTATGTAATACAGCGTTTTTTATTAGTAATAATCTTAATCCTCCCTTTTGAGATTAGAGATGTGCAATACGATGCTATTTCTTTGCAAACAATTCCTAAAAAAATAGGGATAGAAAACACTAAAAAGTTTGGGGTTGTTTTGTTGGGGGTGTGTTTGGTGTTGGAGTTTATGATTAGTCCGAATACTCATTTCCGAACTGTTTTTTTAGTATTGTTTACTGTATTACTATTTCTGTTGATGAGAGCAAAAACAAATCAGTCTAAATACTATAGCTCTTTTTGGGTTGAGGCAATTCCCATTTTTTGGTGGTTGTTTTTGTTGGTTTAAGATTGAAGCTTTTAGTAGGTATTGAAATCTAAAAAGTAATAGCTTATAAGCAGCGTGTTTTTTATAGTTAAAAACTGAAACTTAAG
Source organism: Tenacibaculum sp. (assembly GCF_048269885.1). NCBI lineage: Bacteria > Pseudomonadati > Bacteroidota > Flavobacteriia > Flavobacteriales > Flavobacteriaceae > Tenacibaculum > Tenacibaculum sp. The sequence continues at coordinate 18,309 of NZ_JBLWTZ010000023.1, forward strand.
GGGTTTGTAATAGGTGTTTTTAAGAAAACCTTTGTACATTCGTTGGCTTAACAACACAACAACAAAAACACAAATTGAGTAACATGAATTTAGTAAAACGAAATTTCGTTTTCGATTTCGATAGCACACTTACTAGTGTGGAAGCATTAGATGTTTTAGCCGAAATCACCTTAAAAGAGAGTCCGAAAAAAGAGGAGATTATTCAAGAGGTAATCCATATCACGAATCAAGGAATTGATGGGACTATTTCTTTTACTGAGTCCTTAGAAAAACGCATTCAGTTATTAAGTGCTAAAAAGTCCGATTTACCTTTATTAATAGAAGAATTAAAACAAAAAGTATCTCCTTCTATTGAAAGAAATAAAGAATTTTTCGAAAACTTTTCGGAAGATATTTATGTGATTTCAGCAGGGTTTAAAGAATTTATAGATCCCATTGTTGCGGAGTATAACATTCCGTCGGAAAGAGTATATGCCAATACTTTTGAATTTGATAAAGACGGAGTAATTGTTGGGTTTGATACTGAGAACCCATTATCTAAGCACAATGGAAAGATAGATTGCTTACAATCCTTAAATTTAGAAGGCGAAGTACAAGTAATTGGAGATGGTTATAGTGATGCCGTTACCAAAGAAGCAGGTGTTGCTGATACTTTTTTTGCCTACACAGAAAATGTATCGAGAGATAAAACCATAGCAAATGCCGACCATATTATCCCAAATTTAGATGAATTTTTATACGTAAACAAATTGCCTAGAAACCTATCATACCCAAAGAACAGAATTAAGATATTATTATTAGAAAATGTACACCCTGATGCTTTTACAAAGTTAACAGGGGATGGTTTTTCTGTAGAAACTGTTTCAAGAAGTTTGTCGGAAGATGAATTGATTGAAAAACTTACAGACGTCCATGTCTTAGGAATTCGTTCTAAAACACAAGTAACGCGTAAGGTAATTGAAGCTGCTGAAAAATTAATGGTGGTATCTGCTTTTTGTATTGGAACGAAGCAAATTGATTTGGAGGCGTGTAAAGAAAACGGAGTAGTAGTTTTTAATGCGCCATACAGTAATACGCGTTCGGTAGTTGAATTAGCCATTGGTGAAATTATTATGTTAATGCGTAGTGTGTTTCAAAGAAGTACAGAAATTCACAACGGTGAATGGAATAAAACAGCACAAGGTTCAAGAGAAGTGCGTGGTAAAAAGCTAGGAATTGTTGGATACGGAAACATTGGAAAGCAATTATCTGTGTTGGCAGAAGCTTTGGGAATGGACGTATATTATTATGATGTAGAAGACAAATTAGCTTTAGGAAATGCTACAAAACTAGATACTTTAAAAGAGTTATTGAATATTTCAGATGTAGTAACCTTACATGTAGATGATAATTTGGCAAATAAAAACTACATAGGTAAGGAGGAGTTAGCTGAAATGAAAGATGGGGCTCATTTGGTAAATCTTTCTCGCGGATTTGTAGTAGATATCGAAGCATTGGTAGATGCGTTGAAAACTGGCAAGCTTGCAGGGGCTGCTGTAGATGTATATCCTGAAGAGCCAAGAAAAAATGGGGAGTTTTATACTGAGTTAAAAGGTTTAGATAATGTAATTTTAACTCCGCATGTTGGAGGAAGTACAGAAGAAGCGCAAAGAGATATTGCTGATTTTGTTCCGAATAAAATTATGGCATATATCAATTCTGGAAATACGGTAGATGCGGTTAATTTCCCAAATATTCGCTTACCTAAGCATAAAAATGCACATCGTTTTTTACACATTCATAAGAATGTCCCTGGAGTAATGGCGAAAATCAATAAAGTATTGGCAAAATATGAATTGAATATTACTGGGCAGTACTTGTCCACTGACGAAAAAGTAGGATATGTAATTACTGATGTTGATAAAGAGTACAATCAAGAAGTGATTACTAAACTTAAAAAAGTAGAAGGAACTATTAAGTTTAGAGTGCTGTATTAAAAAAAGTATTCTGAGTAATTTATAAAATTCAAGGTCTACATTTTAATGTAGACCTTGTTTTTGTTAGTAATTACTTCTTTAAAGTAAAAAAGTAAACCCAAGCTATAAAAAAGAATTGTAAAGGAATTCTAAACCACAAATAAAAAAGTCCTTTTCCGTTATAAGCACCTGTTTGATAATTCAAGTTTTCTAAACTAGCTTTTATGTTTGCAGGGAGTATCAATAGTAAGAAAAAAATAAGAACCCAAGCAGTTATTTTTTGGTAGTTTGGTAATAGTAAGCCTATAGCTAATACAACTTCTAAAACTCCTGTTAGCAATACCAAAGTAGGTTTTAAAGGAATACAATTCGGAATCATTTTGCTCATACCTTCAGTAAAAAGAAAATGTCCTAAAGCGGTAAATAGTAGCATGGCACACATGGCTATTCTGGCAGAAAGCAGGTAATTGATGTTTTTTAAAATAAGTTTTTGTATTCCTATGGAAATTATAAAAGTTACGAGTAAAATAAATAATGGTTTCATTGCCTAAAAAGTTTATTCAAAATTGAAGAAACTTTTAGATGGAATCAATGAACTTAGGTTAATAAATTCGCTTTCTAATTCTACTTAGTGCTTGGGGAGTTACTCCGATATAAGACGCTATATATTTTAAGGGGATATGTCGAATTAATTCGGGTCTTTCTTGAAAAAGGTTGAGATATCTTTCTTCAGGTGTATTGTTTAATAAGGAAAGCTCTCTTTTCGATTTTAGTAAAAATAAATTCTCCGCGTTTTTCCTTCCTATTTCATTGCCAATGGAGGTGTTTTGATAAATGTCTTCTAAATCATTAAAAGATAATCTCCACAGAATAGCAGGAGTTAGAGTTTCAATGCTATATTCAGAAGGAGTTTGTGTTAAAAAAGAATCATAAGCACTGATAAAACTGTTTTTAAAAACAAACCCAAAAGTTACATCATTTTCAATTTTAGGAATAAATAATCTTAAAATTCCTGTTTCAACAAAAGAAAGATAGTTTTCAGTGGTTCCTTTAACTAATAAGGTTTCCTTTTTCTGAAGTGTCACTTTTTGGAGTTTAGAGCAAAAATAGTTTGAATCCTTTTCAGAGGTGTCAGCAAAAGATTGTAAAAGTGTTTTTATTTGTTCCATATTTTATAAACTATCAAAGTCACTTAAATTCTGTTCTATAATATTGGCGCCTTTTTGTAAAATTTGAATATAACTTGTTACGTTCTCCATTTTAAATCTACTTAAAGGTCCAGAAGCACTGATTCCTGCAATCACTTTTCCTTTGTTATTATAAATTGGTATAGCAATACATACCAAGCCTAATTCTGATTCTTCTATGTCTAAGGCAAATTTTTGTTGTTGAATTTGTGCTAATTCCTTTTTGAATTTTGAAGTAGAGGTGATGGTGTTTTTGGTAAAAGGTCTTAGAGTAACCGAATCTAGAAAGTCTTCTTGTGTTTCTGGTGAAGCAAAAGCTAGTAATAATTTTCCAATAGCACTTCCATTAATGGGAGCATAAGAGCCTATAGAAGTACTTATTTTAAGTCCTTGTAAACTATCAGCCTTATTAATGTGTAGCACTTGCTGCTCTTTTAAAATGCCCAATAAAACCGTTTCTTGAATTTCTAAGGCAACCTTTTGTATAGGTATATTGGTTAAGTGTCTAAGGGATTTGTATATAGAAACACGATTGCCCAACTCAAATAACTTGCTCCCTAGCTGGTATTTTTCATTCTCGTTTTGCAGTACAACATTCAACGAAACTAAAGTACTTAGTAATCGGTATACGGTACTTTTGTTATAGCCTGTTTTAGCAGCCAATTCTCTAACGCCCCATTCTTTTTTGTCATTGGTAAAAGCATCTAAAACAGCAAACGCTTTGATGATAGACTGGTTTAAATTTTTAGAATCTGTATTCATTTTCTTAAAAAAATATTGACTAATATAATAAAAATGGGTAAGTTTATAAAACACCGTTTTAATATGTGAAACACTTTAAGTTTTATTTTGAGATTAAAATAAAGTATCTTTAGTGTTTTTGAAATGGTTTTTAGAAATATAAATAAGTATGTATAAACCAACACTTGATTACGCACAACAGTTAGATAAAGAAGATAAAATAGCGCACTTAAGAGCGCAATTTCATATTCCAAAAGACAAGGATGGAAACGACTGGTTGTATTTTACAGGAAATTCTCTTGGATTACAGCCCAAACAAACGCAACAATACATTCAACAAGAATTAGACGATTGGGCAAAATATGGAGTAGAAGGACATTTTGAAGCTCGAAACCCATGGATGCCATATCACGAATTTTTGACAAATTCGATGGCAAATATAGTAGGAGCAAAACCACTAGAAGTTGTGGTGATGAATACCTTAACAACCAACTTACATTTGTTAATGGTGTCGTTTTATCAACCGACTAAAACAAAGTATAAAATTGTTATAGAAAGCGATGCTTTTCCTTCGGATAGATACGCGGTACAATCACAATTAAAATTTCATGGATTTGATACAGAAGAAGGATTGATAGAATGGAAACCTCGTGAAGGAGAAGAGTTGTTGCGTATTGAAGATTTAGAGAAAATTGTAGATGATCAAGGTGATGAAATTGCTTTGTTGTTGATTGGAGGAGTGAATTATTATACAGGGCAGTATTTAGATATCAAACGTATTGCAGAAATAGGACACGCAAAAAACTGTATGGTAGGGATTGACTTAGCACACGGTGCGGGAAACATTTCGCCAGAATTGCATGATAGCGGAGTAGATTTTGCAGCTTGGTGTACCTATAAATACTTGAATTCGGGTCCGGGAAGTTTAGCAGGGTTATTTGTACATGAAAAGCATGCACATAATAAAGAATTACCACGTTTTGCAGGTTGGTGGAATCATAACAAAGAAACTCGTTTTAACATGCGTCAACCCTTTGATGTGATGCCAGGAGCAGAAGGTTGGCAGTTGTCAAATCCGCCTATTTTATCAATGGCAGCCATTAGAGCTTCGTTAGATATGTTTGAAGAGGTAGGAATGGCAGCATTAAGAGCTAAATCGGAAAAATTAACAGGCTATTTTGAATATCTAATCAATCAGATTGATACCGATAGAATTAAAATAATTACGCCATCTAATCCGAAAGAAAGAGGGTGTCAATTATCTATCCAAGTGCAGCATGCAGATAAAAGTTTACACAAAAAACTAACCGAAAACAATATCATAACCGACTGGAGAGAACCAGATGTAATTCGCTGTGCTCCGGTGCCAATGTATAACAGTTTTAAAGATGTATACAGAATGGTTGAAATTTTAAAAACATTATTATAAATGAAAAAAGTACTTATTGTTTTCTTAGTTCTATGTAGCTTTAGTAGTATAGCTCAAACCAAGTATCAAAAAGATTTTGATTATCTGTGGAGTATGTTTGATAGCTTCTATGCTTACTTTGATCAAAAACAAACAAATTGGGATGAGGTAAAAAAGATTTATCAAAAAGAGGTAAAAAATGTTTCGGATGATTCTCAGTTTATTAGATTGATAGAGAATATAACGTACGAACTATACGACCCTCATACTGGTATTAATCGAAATTTAAAATCTTCATTCCGACTAATTCCAACATCAACCGATGCATGGATAAACATAAAAGATGGGAAGTATTATATAGCTGATATTAGATCGGGTTTTGAAATTGAAGAAACAGGATTGAAAGTTGGAGATGAATTACTTAGTATTAACAACCGTAAAATTGAAGATTTAGTAGAAGAGGTACTGCCAAAATCTTTTAAAAACCCAAAAGACGATGTAAAAGAGTTTTTTGCCAATTTGTGGTTTGCTGGAAAGCATAATGAAGAAAGGGTGGTTTTAGTGCTAGAAAATGGAAAAGAAAAACAATATAAACTAAACAAACCTACAGCTTTAAAAAAAGAAAACGGAACTTTAAGTTCAAGAATTATAAAAGGAAATATAGGATATATAAAGCTAAATAATTCTTTAGGGAACAATGAGGTAATTAAAGCTTTTCCTAACAAGGTAGATGAGTTTAGAGATACCAAAGCGATAATTGTAGATTTAAGAGATACACCAAGTGGAGGTAATACTGAAGTAGCTAAAAGTATTATGGGAAAGTTTATATCGGAAACAATTCCATATCAAAAACATGAAAAAGTAAGTTTAGAAAGAGAATTTGGTATAAAAAGAAGTTGGATAGAGTTGTTAACACCTTTAAAAAACCCGTATAAAAAACCAGTTATTGTATTGGTAGGAAAATGGACAGGAAGTGTAGGAGAAGCAATAGCACAAGGTTTTGATAACATAGAGTCTGCAACAGTAGTGGGAACTGAGATGGCAAAATTGTTAGGAGCTATTGAATGTGATAGGTTAACAAATACGAAGATTAATATATGTTTTCCTGTTGAAAAACTGTTTCATACAAACGGTACGCCAAGAGAGAAATTTATTCCTGAAGTTCATACGAAAACAAGTGAAGAAACATATAAAAAAGCGATTCAAATACTAAATGAGTAAAAAAGACAACATAGTAATTATAGGTGCTGGTTTATGCGGAAGTTTATTAGCACTTCGTTTAGCACAAAGAGGTTATAAGGTAACAATGTATGAAAGTCGTCCAGACCTACGAGTTACCGATATTTCGGCAGGACGCTCTATTAACTTAGCATTATCTGATCGCGGATTTAAAGCGTTGCGTTTATGTGGTGTGGAAGAAAAAGCACGTGAAATTTGTATTCCCATGTATGGGCGCTTAATGCACGATAGAGAAGGGAATACGTTTGCTTCTAATTACTCAGGTAGAGAAGGAGAGTACATCAATTCTATTTCAAGAGGAGACTTAAATGGGATTTTACTAACCGAAGCGGAAAAACACGAAAATGTAACCATACATTTTAATACAGAATGTACTTCGGTAGCTATTGAAAATACAGTAGCACATTTTAAAAATTACCATACAAAGGAAGAGTTTTCTGTAGATGGAGATGTGATTTTTGGAACGGACGGAGCAGGATCTGCATTGAGAAAAAGCTACTATTTAGAAAGAAAATTCTTGTTTAGTTATTCACAAAACTTCCTTACGCACGGATACAAAGAGTTAGAAATTCCTGCTGATAAATTAGGAAATCATCAAATAAGTAAAGATCATTTGCATATTTGGCCTCGAGGAGAGTATATGTTAATTGCGTTACCAAACTTAGATGGAAGTTTTACCGTAACCTTGTTTTTAAGTTATGATGAAGGAGAATACAATTTTAATAACTTAACTACTGAAGAAAAGATAACTGAGTTTTTTGAAAAAGAATTTTCAGATGCCTTAACGTTGATACCGAGTATTAAAGATGAGTTTATTAACAATCCGACTGGAGCTTTAGGGACTGTAAAATGCTCGCCTTGGCATTATCAAAATAAAACTTTGTTACTAGGAGATGCGGCACATGCGATTGTTCCGTTTTACGGACAAGGAATGAATGCGTCGTTTGAAGATGTAATGGTATTTGATAGGGTTTTAGATACACATGAAGGAGATTGGCAAGCGACTTTTAAAGCGTATGAAAAAGCACGTAAAGAAGATACCGATGCGATTGCTGATTTAGCCATTGACAATTTTTATGAAATGCGAGATCATGTAGCAAATCCATTATTTAAGCAAAAGAGAAAGTTAGAAATGGATTTAGAAAAGACGTTCCCAACAGAATATTTTTCAAAGTACTCTATGGTAACTTTTAATGAAGAGATTCCGTATGCAGAAGCGATGAAAAAAGGACGTGCGCAAGATAAAGCCTTGTTAAATATGGTAGCTCATCACGATTTAGATGCAATCACTGATTTGAATGAGGTGTTAAAAAAGGTGCAAGAAGAAACCAATGAGATTTTAGAAGAGGATAAAATTGCTGGATTTAGATAGTTGTTTACTGTAGCTCTCTTTTTAGTTTTAAAAGTTCTTGTTCTAAAAAAGAAAGTTTGTTTTCTATAGAGGTATTAAGGTCGGGAATTCTGTTAAAAAATACATATTGTATTTTCCATAATTCTTTAATATCTGTAATGGAGAATGTTTTATCGGGGATGTTTTTATGATTTGCACGTAAAGCTACAGAGTCGTTATCTATGTATAGCTTGCGTAGAATCAATTCGCTTTTAACAAGGGTAAGAGTGAGTTCTCCATTTTTTAAGTTCTTTATGGTGTTGTTTGGTGTAAACTCACCTATTACTATGTCGTTAGGGTATAATCCGTTATTGTGATTAGCCATTTCTAAATTAGAAACGGTATAAGCTCTGAGTTTTTTTTGAGAGTTAATAGGGAGTTGAATGTTGGGTAGATCATCAATAAAAGAAGTTTTGTTGTGGTGTTTTATATACTCTGTAATTGTCTTTTCGGTTACGCAGGGTATAGTGGTGAAGGTTTCTTTTGATAGTTTTTCGGTTTCTAGGGTTAAATCCTCTTTAAACTGAAGTAAGTTATTAACTGTGAGTTCTGAAGTTAGTAAGTTGTCTATAGGGATGCTAAAATAATTAGCAATTTTTATAATAGTGTCAATTTTTGGCTCGCTTCTACCTTCTTCATAAGCGCCTAATGTAGCTCTTTTAAGGTTGAAGAGTTCTGCAAAAGCTTGTTGGCTTAAGCGCTTAACACTTCTGATTTTTTTTATGTTTTTACCAAAAAATGACATATTTTGCTAATTTTATTTGCTAAATGTTTTTGTTTTTGTATATTTGAGCAAACAATATTAGCTAATTATTTTTGTTTTTGCTAATTTTTTTAGTTTAAAAATTAGTGGAGTAACCTTTAAGATTAAAAATTATTGAATTTATATTGCTAATAATATTATGTTGAGTGTCTTTGATTCTAGAAACTTTTTGTAATATTATCGCTTAAAAAGAATGCTATATTAACTAATCAAACTACTTAAAAATGAATACACATTTTAGTAAGGTAAAAGGATTTTTACTGGGGTTGAATTTCAATATAATAAAAGAAAATCAGGAAGAAGGTATTTTTGTTGTAGAGAAAGAAAACGAAGGAATTAAAAATTTAATTATAGGAGTTGCAAATCCAATTATAATTTTTGAACAATATATTTTTAAGATTAAAGAGCCTAATCATGAGGTTTTTAGGAGCTTGTTACAAAAGAATAGAGATATAATCCACGGAGCTTTTGTCTTGGATGAAAGTGGGGAACGTGTTATTTTTAGAGATACACTTCAACTAGAAAACTTGGATGCTAATGAGTTTGAAGCGACTTTGAATTCACTTAGTTTACTCTTAAGTGAATACTCAGATCACATTATTAATTTTTCAAAATATTAAAAAAAAATAGAGATGAATTTTTTTAAAAGACTTTTTAAAATAGGGCAATCAGAAGCAAATTCTGCAATAGATAAAATGGAAGACCCTATTAAAATGACAGAACAAGGAATTAGAGATTTAAAGCTGAATTTAGAAAAAAGTTTAGAATCCTTAGCGCAAGTAAAAGCGTTGGCCATTCGAGCTAAAAACGATGTGGAAGAGTTAACATTTAAAAGCCAAGATTATGAGCAAAAAGCAGTGCTAATTTTGAAGAAAGGGCAAAATGGAGGTATAGAAGTGTCTGAAGCAGATCGATTAGCAAAGGAAGCTTTGATGAAAAAAGAAGAAACCAATCATAAAATAGGATTGGTAAAAAAAGAAGAGGCTCAATTTAATGATTCAGTAAGTAAATTAGAACACAATATTCAGGAGATTAAGCAGAATATTAGCAAATGGGAAAATGAATTGAAAACATTAAAGGCAAGAGTGAAGGTTTCTAAAGCAACTAAGAATTTGAATAAACAAATGGCTGATATTGATAGTGCGAGTACTGTTGCTATGTTAGAACGTATGAAGGAAAAAGTACAACAAGAAGAAGCTTTGGCTGAAGCTTATGGGGAAATAGCAAAATCTTCTAAATCAATAGATCAGGAATTGTCTGAGGCAGCTGATGTTACTGAAACTACAGCAGAGGAAAGCTTGTTAAAATTGAAAGAAAAGTTAGGGTTAAACGATAAAGACGCATAGAATTGAACACTTTTACCGATATTATATTTTCATCAGTAAATTTACCTCTAACAATATTAGTAATTATACTATTACTATATTGGATAGTAACAATGATTTCTGGAATAGATTTCGATTTAGATGTAGACGTAGATATTGATGCAGATTTCGATATAGATACAGATTCAGGTATTGAAGGAGGAAATGCAGATTTTCATGATGTTTCAAATGCAGAAGTAAATAAAGAAGATGTATTAGGGAAGAAAAGAAAACCACTAAAATGGTGGCAAATATTTCTTATTTATTTCAACTTTGTTGGGTTGCCTTTTATGTTCACTTTCACTTACTGGATTTTTATTTGGTGGATTTGTACAGCATTTTCTACAGTTTTAACGGATAGTATAAATAATAGCTTTGGATTTGTGCTAATGTTAATAGGTTTTTTACCGTCACTATTCATCAACAAAATTTTTACAACACCGTTTAAAAGTTTTTTTAAGAACTTAAATCAGCACGGAGATTTACCGATAGATATAGTAGGTAGGGTAGGGATTTCTTTATCGAATATCAAAGAAAAAAAATTAGGTTCAGCTGAAGTAAAAGCAGCAGGAACTCATTTATCAATAAATATTAAGTCATTGGACGGGAGTCCAATACACTACAGAGAGCAAATTTTGATTATCAAACAGAGTCAAGACAAGTCTTTTTATTACGCACAATCATATATAAATTAAAAACAAAAACTTTTTAAAAAAAGAACTATGACAAACAGTTTATTACAAGTTATTGGAGTAGGAGTAGGTTTAATTCTATTCCTTATCATTCTATACTTTGCTATCATAGCAATGTTTTACAAAAAGGTACCACAAGGGCAAGCTTTGATACGTACAGGTTTTGGAGGAACCAAAGTAGCTACAGACAAAGGAATGTACGTAATACCGGTATTTCACAGAGTAGAAATTATGGATATTTCTGTAAAAAAAATCCAAATAGAACGTCTGGGAAATGACGGATTGCTTTGTAAAGATAACATGCGGGCAGATATAAAAGTAGCCTTTTTTGTGAGGGTGAATAATGAAGTAGATTTTATTAAAAAAGTAGCACAAACTATAGGTTGTGATAGAGCATCAGATATTTCAACACTAGAAGATTTATTTGAAGCTAAATTTTCGGAAGCCTTAAAAACGGTAGGGAAAAAATTTGAATTTACTGAGCTGTATGAGGCTCGTAGAGAATTCAGGGACGAAATTGTAGATATTATTGGAACCGATTTAAATGGATACACACTAGAAGATTGTGCAATTGATTACTTAGAACAAACATCAGTATCTTATTTAAAAGCAGACAATATTTTAGATGCCGAAGGGATTAAAAAAATTACTGAATTAACGGCTGCCCAGAATATCAAAGCAAATTTGATTAAAAGAGAAGAAGAAAAAACTATTCGAAAGCAAGATGTAGAGGCTCGTGAAGCTATTTTAGAGTTGGATAAACAATTAGCAGAAAAAGAGGAACAGCAAAAACGAGAAATAGCTAATGTTAAAGCTAGAGAAGAAGCTGAAATCTTAAAAGTAAATCAAGAAGAACTGTTAAAGTCAGAATCGGCAAGAATAGCAACAGAAGAAAAAGTACAAGTTGCTGAAGAAAACAAACAACGACAAGTTATTGTAGCAGCTAAGAATAAGTTACGTACAGATGTAGTTGAAACGGAAAGAGTAGAGAAAGACAGAATGTTAGAAGCTACCGAACGTGAAAGAATTGTTACATTGGCTCAAATAGAAAAAGAAAAAGTAGTTGAAGTAGAGAAGAAAAATATACAAGATGTTATTCGAGATCGTGTTACTTTAGAAAAAGGAGTTGTGGAAGAACAAGAGAATATGAAAGATATTCAGGCGTTTAAAACAGCAGAAAGAGAAAAGCAAGTTACCATTACATTAGCAGAAGCCAAAGCCCAAGAAGATTTAATTAAAACAATTAAAGAAGCCGAGGCACAAAAAGAAGCTGCAAAACAAAAAGCAGAAGAAATTAACATTGAAGCACAAGCACATAAAGAAGCTAGTGAAAAAGAAGCAGACGCTCGTAAAACATTAGCAGATGCAAAAGCAAAAGAAGAGGCTACTTTAGGAATGTCTGAAGCCCAAGTAATGCATGCTAAAGCAGATGCTAGCGAACGATTTGGTACTATGGAGGCACTTATTATTGAGAAGAAAGCAAAAGCAGAGGCTGTAGGAATTGAAGCAAAAGCGGAAGCGTTGAGAAAAGAAGGAATGGCTGAGGCGGAAATTATAAGAGAAAAAGCCTTAGCAGATGCAGCAGGAATTGAAGAGAAAGCAGCAGCAATGAAAAAATTAGATGGTGTAGGTAAAGAACATGAAGAATTCAAGTTGCGTCTAGAAAAAGATTTAAAAGTAGATTTAGCACATATTAACATCCAAAAAGATATTGCAGATGCGCAAGCTGATGTTATTGGGCAAGCTCTAAAATCTGCTAAGATTGATATAGTTGGTGGAGAAACGATGTTCTTTGAGCAAATAATGGGACAAATTACCAAGGCTAAAGGACTGGATAAGATGATTGAAAATAGTAGTAATTTACAAGAGGTAAAGGATGCTATTTTAAGTAGTGATGATGTGAAAGGTAACTTAATGGAACGCGTAAGAGATTTTGCTGTAAAATACGGGATTTCTTCTGATGATATTAAAAACTTAACAATCGCTAACTTGTTAATGACTCTAAAAGATAGAGCAACATCTGATGATGATCAAACACTTTTAGGAAATCTTTTTAGCCTGGCAAAAGGACTGGATATTTCTAATAAAAAAATGAGTTAGAATAGCACTTATCCGAGTATTGATTTTTCAATGCTCGGAATTTATTTTAAGTGTTTTAATATGAATTTTTAACTCGTAATTTTTTGTATGAAAGATCAACAACTTGATGGCGGAACATATGAGATTATTCAGAGTCGTCTTCAAAAACAAAAAAAAGAGCTATTAGCTAGGTTACAAAGATTAAATGACGCTAGAAAGCATGTGTTTGGTACGATTGAAACAAAGCTTATAGCAAATGATAGAATTAATACAGAAAACAACTGTATAGCTAGAGATATTGTTTCCTTAGGAAACACTTCCATTTTCGGGTACAATGTTCATTTCGGACTAAGAACAGACATTAAATTATCGGATGTTTTTAGTGCTTATGAGTTTAAAGACAATCGTTTTCAACCAAAATCACTAGACTTTCTTTACAACGAAATTTTTATAACCGACTTTACTAACTTATACAAATATTATAGAAATACCATTTTTGCAAAATTTGCAATTATCGATAATTACCTTCATATGGTTTTTCAGTTAAGTGAAAACAAAACTGATATAAAAACGTTTAAGTGGCTAATAAAGGAAAATGAATTAGTGTATGTTGACAATAGAAGTGAGCACGAATATAGGTTTCCAAAACAACACGAGTTTAATTGGCAAGAGGTAACCAGAGATATGCATCGTTATGGTACCCATTCTCATATTGCTATTTTAGATAAAGTTTTTGTAGAAACTATTGGAGGTGACTTAACTATTAAGATAGAAGATAATACAGATGAAGGAAAAGGAATTCTTGAAGAGCCAGTAGAACATATTGATCAAACATTGGATGACGGTCAGTTTCGCTATGCCGATTTAGGTAACCTTATTTTACTGGAGATAAAACCATTTCAGGAAGAAGCCCGTTATTTTATTTATAACCATAAGCTACAAGAAGTTCAAAAAGTAAATAGCGTTAAAGATTGTGCAGTATTATTACCAGATCATCAAGGACTTATTTTTCCAGATGGATATTACTTACAAACAGGTCAGTATAAACTTTTTGAAAATAACACTAAAGATGTAAAGTTTCAAGAGAAAATAGTTTCTCCCAACGGAGAAGACTTTTTATATGTGTTTTATGCTACAATAAGAGGGCTGTACATATTAATGTCTTATAACATTATTGAGCAAGAGGTAAAAACACCTATTGTTTGCAATGGTTTTACAATTTTAGAGAATGGAGAATTGTGTTACTTCAAAACTGAAAATGAGCAAACAAAACACCATGTTGTTCAGATTTGGCAAACCCCCTATGTAAAAACAGATGCTATTCCATCATTACATGAAGATACCTTACTTTATAAGATTGGTAATAAAGATATTGTAAAAGCAATGGCAGAATGCCATGAATTAATAACACTTTTAAATAAAGAAGATAGTTATGCTGGGTTATATAGTGATATAGCTAAGAAATCTAATGATATTAATAGTAGTTATTACTGGATAAATGAGCTAGCAACAGAACAGTTAAGCGTACCTGTTGCAGAAATTAACGATGCAGCAAATGCTGCTATTGATGAATTTGAAAAGGTAACTCAATTAAAGCAACAAGCAGCTAAAGAAGGCAAAATTATTCAAGAAAAATCTAATGAACTTTTAAGTAAGATTAAAAGTACTTCTTTTAAGACCATAGAAGATTTTGTTGAATTATTAAATCAATTACGAGTACTAAGAGGGCAGGTTATTAGCTTAAAAGAAGTTCGTTATATAGCTATTGATCTATTAGAAAAAATTGAAAATTCAATTGAAGAACAAAGTGCTATCATATCAAAAAGATGTGTAGCGTTTTTATTGAATGATCAAGCGTTAAAACCCTATCATAAACGCGTTCAAGAAAAACAAGATGACTTAGCAGCTATAAAAAAGGTAGTTGAAGCTAAAAAACTTGAAAAAGAAGTAGATCAAATAACAACAGATTTAGAGCTTTTAATAGAAATTGTCACAAATTTAGAAATAGAAGACACCTCTCAATCCACTAGAATTATTGATAATATTTCTTTAATCTTTGCTACATTAAACCAATTAAAAGCAGGGATTAAAAATACGATTAAGACTTTAGGAAGTAAAGAAGCTAAGGCTGATTTTTCTGCTCAGTTAAAGCTTATAGATCAAAGTATCATCAATTATATTGATATGGCTACCACGCCAGAAAAATGTGATGAGTTCCTAACAAAAATAGCAATTCAGTTAGAGGAAATTGAAGGCAAGTTTGCCGATTTTGAAGAGTTTATTTCTCTAATTATAGAGAAGAGAGAAGAGGTTAACAATGCTTTTGATGCTCGAAAGAATACCATACTAGAAAAAAGAAATAAGAAAATAGAAGCATTAAGCGCTGCTTCTGAAAGAATTTTAAAAAGTATAGCAAAAAAGGCACAAAGTTACCCTTCAGTTGAAGATATTAACGGGTATTTTGCGGCAGATTTAATGATTAACAAAATTAGAGATATTGTTAGTCAATTAACAAAATTAGAATCAGTTGGTAAAGCTGAAGCTATAGCAACACAACTTAAAGTAGCTAAAGAAGATGCGTTAAGAAAGTTAAAAGATAAACAAGAATTATACGAAGATGGGGAGAATGTAATTCGCTTAGGAAAACATAAGTTTGGGGTAAATAAACAACCGTTGGATCTATCAATAGTTTACAAAGATCAAACCCTACATTATCATTTAACAGGAACAAATTTTTATCAAGAAGTTGAAAATGAAATTTTACTTAAATCTGAAAAGTATTGGAATCAAGAACTAGTTTCTGAGAATAATTTAGTGTATAGATCTTCTTACTTGGCGTATAAATTATTTACTTCGTATTCAACAGATGAATTGGTAAAGCTAAACGAAGAAGATGTATTAGCGTTAGTTCAAAATGAAAGTGGAAGCTTGTTTGCGGAAGGATATGTAAAAGGGGTACATGATGTTGATGCGTTTAAAATATTATATGCACTAGTGCATAAACATTACGAATTAGGGTTGTTAACATATGCTTCAAATAGTAGAGCATACGCTCAATATTTTTGGAATTCTTTGCCTAAAGAGCGTCAAGATTACTATAACTTTTCTATAAAAGCATCTGGAGATGTCTTGCGATTCTTCCCTGAAAGTAAAGAATACGATTTTTTAATAAATAAGTTACAAGAGGAAATAATTGCTTTCTCAGAAGAAACGTTGCTGTTCTCTAAAGAGTTAGGAACTACTATAGCCAATTATTTGTTTAATCAATTAAGAACGACCAATTCATTTATAATTAGTGCTGTGGCGTTGGGTATTCAAGAAGAATTTATAAAATACCTGACAAAGCAAGATGCATTACAGGTGTTTAAAAGCAATCTTGAAAAAACTACAAATTACCAAGCGAAAATTCAGTTGACCAAACAATGGGTAAGCTCCTTTATAGCATCGATTGAAGGAAATGAAAATTACACAGAAGAAGTAATCTCATTATTGTTATTTAACTATGAACCTAGTGCCGTATTACATGCAAATCCTGAAGAAACCATTAAAGGGCTAAGAGGAGAACACGATACTATTGTTGAAGGAAATTTTGAATTTAATTATCATAAGTTTATTGAAAAATTAGAGGTTTTTTCAACAAAAGATGTGCCTAACTTTTTAGCATACAAAGAGGCTAAACACCTACTAGTAGAAAATTTAAAAGAGACATTAAAGTTAAATGAATTCAGACCAAGAGTATTGTCTTCCTTTGTTAGGAATAAACTAATAGACGAGGTTTACTTTCCCTTGATAGGAGATAACTTATCTAAGCAGTTAGGAACGGTTGGAGATAATAAACGTACAGACAGAATGGGGATGTTACTTTTAATATCACCCCCAGGTTATGGAAAAACTACTTTGATGGAGTACTTAGCCAATAGGTTAGGATTGATCTTTATGAAAATTAACGGACCTGCCATTGGTCATGAGGTAACCTCAGTCGACCCAGAAGCAGCAACAAATTCAGCCTCTAGAGAAGAACTCAAAAAGTTAAACCTAGCATTCGAAATGGGAGACAACGTAATGTTATACTTAGATGACATTCAGCATTGTAATCCTGAGTTTTTACAAAAGTTCATTTCTCTTTCTGATGGAACAAGAAAAATAGAAGGAGTATATAACGGAAAGCCAAAAACATATGATTTAAGAGGGAAGAAGTTTTGTGTAATTATGGCTGGAAATCCCTATACTGAGAGTGGAGATAAGTTTCAAATACCTGATATGTTAGCAAACCGAGCTGATATATATAACTTAGGAGATATTATAGGAGATACGGATCATTTATTTAAACTTAGTTTAATAGAAAATTCATTAACATCAAACCCGATACTACACCAACTAAGTAGTAAGTATTTTGAAGATGTTTACGCGCTGATAGATAGAATTGAAAATAACACTCAAGAAGGTGAGTTGAAAGGAAATCATACAAAACAAGAAATTCAAGATTATATTTCGGTATTAGAAAAAGTAATAACTATAAGGAATACCATCTTAAAAGTAAATAAAGCATATATCGAGTCTGCTGCAAAAGAGGATGAGTATAGAACAGAACCCTCTTTTAAGTTACAAGGTTCCTATCGGGATATGAATAAGCTAGTGGCTAAAGTAGTACCGATAATGAATGATAAGGAGTTAAAAAGATTGGTATTATCTCATTATGAAAGTGAATCTCAAACATTAACATCTTCTGCTGAAGCAAATTTATTGAAGTATAAAGAATTGATAGGAAATATATCAGAGAACGAAGCAAACCGATGGAGTGATATAAAAGAAATTTTTGTTAAGAATAATAAGCTAAAAGGTTTGGGGAATAAAAATGAAATGGCTCAAATATTAAACCAAATGATGTCATTTTCAGATAATTTAGAAGGGATTAAAGAGGTTTTAAGAAAAGGATTGCAAGGATAAAATGAACACAATAATTATTTTGTTAAGAGGGATTAATGTTTCAGGGAAAAATAAAATTCCGATGCAAGAATTAAAAACACTGTTAGAAGAACTGGGATATAGTACTATAAAAACCTATATCCAAAGTGGCAATATTGTGTTAAAAACTAGAGAAGACTCAAAAGAGGTAGAAAAGAATATTCATACAAAAATTAAAGAAAAATATGATTATGATGTTCTTGTTCTAGCAAAAGAAGTAAGAGAAATAAAAGAGATTCTTCAAAACAACCCTTATAGTAATTTAAACGAAAAACAAATATATTTTACTTTCTTATTCAATGAAACTACAATAAAAGAAATAGAAGTAGAAGCGAAAGAAGATGAATACACAATCTTAAAAGATGTGGTTTATGTAAATGCAGCAGGAGGATACGGGAAAACAAAACTGACGAATAATTTTTTTGAAAGAAAGTTAAAAGTTTCAGCAACTACTCGTAACTTTAAAACCACGAATAAATTAATAGAGTTAGCCAGTTCGTAAAATGTCATTTCTATCAAAGGGAGAAATCTCATGAAAAATGCGTTTGGAATTAAAAAATATAAAATATGGACAGTAAAGTAATCAAAGGAAAAGCGATACCAAGAGGAAAGTTTCCACATGTAAAACAAGTAGGAGATTTTATTTATGTATCTGGAACCAGTTCACGTAGACCTGATAATTCTTTTGAAGGTGTTGCCGTAGATGAATTCGGAACGACCAACTTAGATATTAAAAAACAAACCCGAGCGGTAATAGAAAATATTCGGGATATTTTAAACGAAGTCGGTGCTGATTTATCTGATATTGTTGATGTAACTTCATTCTTGGTAAATATGAATGATTTTGGAGGCTATAATGAAGTATACGCTGAATACTTTGACTATAACGGGCCAACCAGAACTACCGTTGCTGTACATCAATTACCACACCCACATTTATTGATTGAAATTAAAGTGGTGGCGTACAAAAAACAAGAATAAAGAACCAAGAACCAAGATAAAAGAAGTCTCTTTTCTTTTCTCTTTTTTCTTTAATCTGTGAATGAAATGAATATTAAAAACTACATAAACGGAGAACTGGTAGCACCAGTAGCAAATAATTATATAGATAATTACAACCCGTCTATTGGAGAAGTGTACGGTCAAATTCCAAATTCTACTACAAAAGATGTAGAAAAAGCATATCAAAGCGCCAAAGTTGCTTTTAAGCAGTGGTCGAATACTACCTTAAACGAACGTAGCCATATTCTTTCTAAAATAGCACAGTTAATTCAACAAAGATTACCTGAATTGGCAAAAGCAGAAGCTAAGGATAATGGAAAGCCATTAAGTTTAGCTACAGCGATAGATATTCCGAGAGCATCATCTAATTTTCAATATTTTGCAGATGCAATTACACAATTTTCATCAGAAGCTCATGAAAGTGTTGGTTTAGGAGCAATGAATTTTACGTTACGTCAACCCATTGGTGTAGTGGGATGTATTTCTCCATGGAATTTACCATTGTATTTATTCACGTGGAAGATTGCTCCGGCAATAGCCGCAGGAAACTGTGTCGTAGCAAAACCAAGCGAAGTAACGCCCATGACAGCCTATTTATTAGGAGAAATTTGTAATGAAGCAGGTTTACCAAAAGGGGTGTTAAACATAGTTCACGGATTGGGAACTACCACAGGACAAGCCATTATTGAACATCCTGATATCAAAGCGATTTCATTTACCGGAGGAACCGCTACAGGAGCACATATAGCTCGTACAGCAGCGCCAATGTTTAAGAAGTTATCGTTGGAGTTAGGAGGTAAAAATCCAAACATCATTTTCGCGGATTGTGATTATGAAAATATGTTGGCAACTACAGTTCGTTCTTCATTTGCGAATCAAGGTCAGATATGCTTATGTGGAAGTAGAATTTTTGTTGAAGAAAGTATCTATGAACAATTCAAAAAAGACTTTGTTCAAAAAGTGTCAGAGTTAAAAATAGGAAATCCTTTTGATGCAGATACCAACATAGGAGCTTTAGTATCAAAACCACATTTAGATAAGGTAAAATCATATATAGATATTGCAGAACAAGAAGGAGGGAAGATTTTATACGGAGGCGACAGAGTCACTGTCAAGAATTGTGAGAACGGTTACTATTTACAACCGACAATTATTGAAGTTTCCAGTAACAAATGTAGATTAAATCAAGAAGAGATTTTTGGGCCTGTAGTTACTTTAATGTCTTTTAAAACAGAAGAAGAAGCTTTACAGTTAGCTAATGACGTGGTATATGGACTATCATCAACATTGTGGACAAACAATTTGACAAGAACCATGTGTATGTCTAAAGAATTACACACAGGAATTGTTTGGGTGAATACTTGGTTGTTACGTGATTTAAGAACACCTTTTGGAGGTCAAAAAGCGAGTGGAGTAGGGCGTGAAGGAGGTTTTGAAGCATTACGCTTTTTTACAGAACCCAAAAATGTATGTATAAAATATGAATAAGGAAATAAAGGAAAAAATAATTGCTGTTTGTGAAGAAAAGATTGCTAAAAAAGGAGAAAATGTAGGGCTTTCGTTTTATGCATTTTTCAAAAATAAAAATGACAATCCGAAAGTACTGATGGAAGTGGCTACTTGGTGGATTCAAACACACCAATTAGATCATTTTGAGAAAGCAGTTAAGATTAAACAAATGATTCAGAATAACGAATAAGATGAATTTAGAGATACAACATAAAAACGCCTTGGTATGTGGTAGTACACAAGGAATAGGAAAAGCAGCAGCAATACAATTAGCTCAAGAAGGAGTAAATGTAACGTTGGTAGCTCGTAGTGAAGAAAAACTAAAAGCGGTGCTACAGGACTTGAATGCGGTGTCTGAGCGTAGTCGAAGACACAGTTATATTGTGGCTGATTTTACCAATCCAGCAGATTTAAAGAAAAAGTTAGCAGCAACGAATTTACAGTTCCATATTTTGGTAAACAATACAGGAGGGCCAGCAGGAGGACCAGTATTCAATGCGAAATTAGAAGAGTTTGAACGTGCTTTTACCATGCATTTAAAATGTAATCATGTGTTAGTACAAGCGGTAGTTCCATTTATGAAAGAACAAAATTATGGTAGGATTATTAATGTAATTTCTACTTCTGTAAAACAGCCATTAGATGGCTTAGGTGTTTCAAATACGATTCGTGGTGCTGTTGCTAATTGGAGTAAAACGTTGGCGAATGAATTAGGTCAATTCGGGATTACCGTGAATAATGTATTACCAGGAGCAACAGCTACAGAGCGTTTGACAGAAATTATCAATAATAAAGCAGCTAAAACAGGTAAATCGATAGAAGAGGTTGCAGAAATGATGAAAAATGCTTCGCCAGCAAAACGTTTTGCTAAACCTGAAGAGGTAGCCAATGCGATTGTGTTTTTAGCAAGCGAAAGAGCAAGTTTTATCAACGGAATTAACGTTCCTGTTGACGGAGGTAGAACAAAATCATTATAAAAGAATCAAGAATAAAGACTTTTAGAAACGAGACTATTTAAGTATCTTTAAAAATGAATAAATAATAACTCCAATACGCCCAATTATGAGTTCCTTCCCTTTGGGGAGGTTAGGAGGGGCTTAAAAGATGAGCAAGTTAGTACAACCTTTAAATTTCAAAAAGTGGATTGATGAAAACCGTCATTTACTAAAACCACCAGTAGGAAATAAACAGGTTTGGGATAATGGCGAATATATCGTAATGGTTGTTGGAGGGCCTAACAATCGTAAAGATTATCACTATAACGAAACACCAGAGTTTTTCTATCAGTTAGAAGGAGATATGGTGCTAAAAATTATTGATGATAATGGAGAAATGATCGATGTTGAAATTAATGAAGGAGATATTTATTTGTTACCAGGAAAGGTACCGCACTCACCACAACGTAAAGCAAATACGGTAGGGTTAGTTATCGAATATCCACGTGAAGAAGGTATGATGGATGCTTTAGAGTGGTATTGTGAAAACTGCGGACATCAATTATACCGAGAAGAATTTGCTCTAGACAATATTGAAACAGATATGCCAATAATTTTTGATAAGTACTATTCTGACAAAGAAAAATGTACCTGTGATAAATGTGGTACTGTGATGGAAGCACCAAACAAAGCATAAATTTTGCAATAGAAACCAAAATGAAAAAACGCAAACTACGAATAAACGGACATTCACATTTACTGCCTTACCCAGAGCAAATTCCACAGTTTATGAAAGACAAAGGAATTTTTTGGGTTGATAAGGACCGAAAGTTCATGCTACAAAAAGATTGGAGTCGACCAGTAACAGATTCTAGTTTCTTTTTAGATGAAAAATTAGCATGGATGGAGCATTTTAAAATCGATCATGCAGTTGTTTTGAACTTGTCTCAATTATATGGGAATGGTTTACGCTTGGAAGAAATGAAGCAAGCGTTACGTTTTCAAAATGATTTTAATGCCCGTGTACAGCATGAAAATCCATCGAAATTCACAACTGGTTTTGTGGTGCATCCAGGGTTTGTCCGTGGTGCTTTATGGGAAATAGAACGTTGTGTTGAGGTATTGGGAATGCGTTTGTTGTGTTTACCAACGCACTATATGGATACTATTGGTACTTGGCGTTGTATTTTTGATGAAGAGAACGAACCTATTTTTGAGTTAGCTGATAAATACAATTTAGCGGTAGAAATTCATCCGTATGATGGAGAGAAATTCATCAAACTGCAAAATACCAGTTGGCGTTTCCATTTAATTTGGATGCTGGCGCAATGTGCAGACGCCTATCACTTCTTAACGTTAAACGGGTATTATGAAAAGTATCCTAATATGCGTGTGTGTTTTGCGCATGGAGGTCAGTTGGCACAAATGAACTTAGGGCGTCGTATTCAAGGATTTGATGGTAGACCTGATTTGTTTGAAGGAAAACAACACCCTCGTAAAGCTGTAGGGCATAAAAACATCTTCTTTGATACATTGGTTCACGATACTGGCTCGTTAGATTTGTTGATTAAAAATCAAGGATCAAAACAAGTGTTAATAGGACTGGATGATCCGTATCCATTAGGAGAAATGGAAAGCGAAATCCAATCGTCATATCCAGGAAAAATCCTAGATTTAGCTATCGAAAGAAACATTATTAACGAGCAAGAAAAAGATGAAATGTGGGAAGATAATGTATTGCAATGGTTATTTGGAAATGATCAAAAAGCAAAAAAAGATTTAGTTTCTAAAATCTTACAATAAATGACTGAAGTAACACAGTTTCATAATCTATTACATACGTGTATTTCTTTTATTGGAGCTGTGTTATTATTAGCAATCTACTATAATATTACAAAGCGATTTAAAGAAGTTTTAGAAGAAGGAAATTCAATAAAAAGAGTTGATAAAGGGTTATTGTATTTCAGCTTTGGAATGTTGGTTTGGGTGGTTTCTGGTATCTGGGCACTTTCGGCAAGTTATTTCACTTTTGAAAAAACAACAATTCATCAAATAGGAATAAACATCCTGTCTACAATCAATAACTTATTTTGGTTAATGGCGCTGTATTATGTGCATGATGCGCCTAAGTTTATTTACAGAAATGAAAAGAATGTTAAGATCATAGCCATTATCATTATTGTTGTTGCCTCCATAACTGTATCACTTTCATTTTTCTATGGGAATGATTTTTATGACGGAATAAAGTTAGCAGCACTTCCAGATGTTTTACTAACAACTTTTTTATGTGTTTTAATGGGAGTTTCTTTTTACAGGACTTTTATGTATAGAGATTTAAAACTGGTAGCTTTGATATCGGTTGTAGCAATCGTATTGTTATTCGTTTCTCAATTATCTGATGTGTTAATTGGTTTTGATAATGAATTTACCAACCAATTAATTAGGGTTATAGCCAAAACATCGTTGATATCGGTATTTTTAGTGTTGGCAACAAGCTGGGTAATACAGTTGGCTCATACACCAAAACCTAACGAAATGAAAATTCAGTTTTTAGATTGGTCACTAATAAAACTCACGATTCCATCTAAAGGAATAGTCAATGCTAAAATAGATTTTGGCTCAAAAACAACACAGTACAAAAACCTACTAACATTTGCTTATAGAAGAAAGTTTTTAGAGGCAGAAAAACAATCAATTATCGTAAGTTCAGGAGGCGATATTAAAAGTCAAACATACGTTACTAGAATTATTGATAATATAAATTCAATTCTGAATGTTGAAGAAGAAAAATTAGAGCGTAAAGACCTCATTACATTCATAGGTGAAAGTAAATATCGTTTGCGAATTCTTCCAGAACATATAATCATTGATGAAGCCTTGTTAGAAGAGTATAAACAACAATTATAAACTATTTAATTTACCTAATAATTTTACAAGCTTGCCTTTTGTTTTAGCGTATTCGTACTCGTTTTTAATTTCTTTCAATTTACTTTCTATTAATTTTACTTCTCTGTAGTTAATTAGAAAAATAGAGCTTTCTCCCAAAGAAAATTTACGTTCTTCACTTTTTACAATTGTATGATAATCGTTTACAAGATTTTTTAAAATATCATTTTGTTTTTTGTACGATGTAATTTCTTGCTCGGTAGCCGTTATTTTGTTTTGTAAAGAGACTTTAGTTGACGCAATTTCAAAATCGATATCTTGTAGTTTTAGCTTAGCAAGTTTTAAATCTCCTCTAGATTTACGAAGAAAAAGTGGAATACTAACCTGAAGAGAGTTTTTATAATTAGCCGTGCTAAACGCATCAAAATTATCTACTTTTGATGCAAGGAAGTTATACTGAAAATCTACTTTAGGTAATAGGTTGTTTACTTTTAATTGCTTATTTATTTCTAGGGTTCTTTTCTTTAACTCCAGTAACTTTAACTTAGGATGGTTTTCAAACTCATTATCAAGTAAAGTGGTTACTGAAGTGTTTAGGATTATATCAATATTAGAAAAAGTCGTGTTATCAGGAACTATTTCCTCTTGTATTTCCATAGGAATGTTGTCACCAATCCATAAATAATTAGAAAGTTCTAACTTAGATTTAATGTATTTAATATGTGCTTTTTCGAGGTCTAACATTCTGTTTTTTAAATTGATGTTAGCCTCTAAAGTGTCTATAGCTGGTTTATCGCCAGCTTTAAAGCTCTTCTTTATGTTTTTTAGCCTAGTATCAGCATTCGTGTAATAATCTTTGTAAACATTATAGCTCTGGTAGTATTGTAACCAATTTAAGTATGTGTTAATAGCTTCAAATAAAATATCATTAACCAATAGCTGTTGTTCTAATTTTCCTTGTTGCGTATAGAGTTTAGCTTGTTTTAAGGTAGCCATCCTTTTGTTGATAAATAGGTTTTTAGCCAAAGAAACAGATATTCCAACGTTATATAAACCATTTTCAGGGGTGTTGTGTTCAGGGTTTACATACTGACCAGAATTATTTTCATAACTCCCTTTTAACTCTATTCCATACCAAGTCGGAATTTTAAAGGTTGAATTTAGTTTTTTGTAATAGTCCTTACCTTTAAATTCTTTTCTGTCGTAGTCTACTTCTATTTTAGGATCAAAACCCCCTCTGGCTTTTAATAATTTAGCTTCATTGGTACTTGTAATAAGTTCAGCTTGTTTAATAACAGGATGATACTTTTTTACATAGCCTAAATATTCTTCTAAACTAAGTTGAGTACTTAAATTATTCTGTGCTGTAGCTATAAAGCTTAGTAACAAAAAAAGGATGTTTAACCTTTTCATCTATTTGTTTTTTATTGTTTTATTAAGTGTTTTTTAGGCTTCTTTTTTTGACTTTTTACCACTCTCTTTATTCTTTGGTTGATAGAAGTTAGGAGGGAAGCTGTTAATTTGCCTCCATAACTCAAACCAAATAGGGACATTTTCCAATAAGGCGATGGTTTTTGCACCTGAACCTACCCTTATGGCTTCTGGCCATGGTTCTTGTTTGTTGTTAGGAACAATTAAAACACGGTATTTTCCATTGCTACTAATAAAGTTTTCAATAGCAACAATTTTAGCACCGTAAGTTCCGTATGACACATTGGGCCAACCACTAAAAACCATTGCGGGCCAACCGTCAAATTGAACGCGAACTTCTTCACCAATGTGAATCAACGGTAAATCGATAGGCTGTATGTACATTTCAACAGCTAAATCGTAATGAGCAGGCATAATGTTTACTAATTGCTCCCCTTCTTTAAAAGTTTCACCAATACCAGACTTTATAGCTTTATTAATGTACCCGTCTTGGGGGGCGGTAATAAACAATAAAGAGTTTCGTTTGCTATAATTGGCTAAACTCGTTTCCAGTTTTGAAACTTGAACTTCTGCTTCATAGGCACCAGATTGTGCACTATACAAGCTGCTCTCTGTTTTTGACAATTTATCAGCGTAAGAAGCCTGTGTGCTGCTAATTGCTAATTGAGCATTGATAATATTGTTTTTAGAAGTAAAGAACTTATTTTCTTGAGAAATTAATTTAGCTGATAACTCTTGAAGTTTTGCTCTCTTTTCTTCAACATCTTTAACAGCTTTTAAACCTTCTTCTTCTAAGGTAACGGTTCTATCAAATTGTGTTTGAGCAATTTTTTGCTTTATTTTAATAGCTTCAAAATCGATGCTATCACTTTTAGCTTTTAAATAAGCTTGTTTCAACTTATTTTTTGCTTGTTCTAGTTTTAATTTGCGTTCTTTTTTAATTGCCCCAAGCTGATTTTTTAAAGCACCAATTTTATGAGTATACGCTTTAGCAGACAAGGTTTTCGAGTTTAACTGTTTACCGGTTCTCTCGGCAAGTTTTGTGTCGAAATAACCGCTTTTTATTTCTGAAATTCTTAAAACAGTGTCTCCTTTCTTTACGAAATCTCCTTCTTGCACAAACCATTCTTCTATACGACCAGGTATTTGAGATTGAAGTGTTTGCGGACGTTGATTAGGTTTAAGAGTGGTAACACGTCCTTCACTAGACACGTTTTGGGTCCAAGGTAAAAACAAGACGATTACTAAGATTACAGAAAAAACTAGTAAAAATCGTTTAAATAATTTGTGATACTCTTTTGTGAAAATATCTTTACCAGACTTAAATTTAGTAATATCTATTTGGTCTGAAATGGTGTTTTTTGATATGTTTAACATGCTTACCTACGATTTAAAGTTAGTTAGACTACCTTTTTTAAGGGTAATTTGTTTGTTACACTTCTCTTTCCAATGTTCATTACGGCTTACAATAATTAAACTCCATGGTTGAGAAGTGTCTGTAATGAAATCAATAATCTTCTCAGCTTCGTTTTTTTCAAATTGATCAAGAGGATCTTCTAAAATTAATAATTTAGGTTTCTTGATTATTGCTCTAGAAAGAATAATTTTTTTGGCTACTGTATAGGCAATGAGCTTTCCTTCAGGTTTTAAATAAGTGTCCAAACCTTTTGGTTGTTGTTTTAGAAATTCTGTTAATCCAGTAATTTTAAAAATAGTATATATTTCTTCATCAGTTATAGTACTGTCTCCAAAAGTTATGTTTTCTCTAATGGTTCCTTTAAAAGGGGTTTCTTCAGAGAGAGACAAACCTAAGTTTGCTCTGTAATTGTTGATAAAAATACTTTTTAGAGATAAATCGTTTACAAAAATATGCCCTGAGGTTGGCTCGATTAAACCAGAAATTAATTGAATTAAACTAGACTTTCCAGAATTACTACTTCCTTGAAGTAAAATTCTATCAGTAGGATTAATTTCAAGCGAAACATTGTTAATTACGGGATTTGGTCTGTTGTTCACAAGATAGGAAACATTTTGAAGTTCAATTTTAAAAGGTTTATCTCTATTAATACTGCTGCCTTTTTGTAGCTCTATAGGTTTGTCGATAACCTCTCCTAGTTTTTCTATAGAGGTTAGTACATCGTAAAAAGATTCAAGCCCTAAAATCAATTTTTCTACAGAATTCATAATTAGGATGATAATAATTTCAGCAGCGACAAATTGGCCAATATTCATTTGTTGGGTGAGCACTAAAAAACCACCGATAAGTAATAAGCCAGCAGTAATAATTACTTTAAAACTAATCATTTGAATATACTGCATGACGAGTACTTTAAAGTGACTCTCTCTAGACTTTAGATAATCATCTACCAGAAGATCACTTTTTTCAAGTGCTAGTTTTGTTTTTCCAGATAATTTAAAACTTATAATAGTTCTTGCAACTTCTTGTAACCAGTGAGCTACTTTATATTTGTTTTTAGACTCTTTTAAACTCGTTTCTAACCCTTTTTCTGCGGTGTACTTAAAAACAACATAGATTAATAGTAAAACTAACAATCCGAAAATGATAAAAAATGGATGGTAAAATGACAGGAGTAATAACGCAAAAATAATTTGTAACAGAGCAGAAGGGGCATCTATCAATATTTTTGAAATACCTTTTTGAATGGTTAATGTATCAAAAAAACGATTGGCAAGTTCTGGTGGATAATAATTTCGTAGTTCTATCATTTTAATTTTTGGAAAGCGATAGCTAAGCTCTATAGATGCTCTGGTAAAAATTCGTTGTTGAATGGTTTCAATAATTCTAAATTGCATGAGCTTTAATAGGCCACTAAAAGCAACACCAGCAGTTACTAATATAACTAATACAATCCAAGAAGCAGAAACCTGTGCCGCTTGTAGTAAGTTGATAATGGCTTGTACTCCTAAAGGTAATGATAGAGCAACAATCCCCTCAAAAATAGCGTAATATGCAATTTGTAACGTGTCTTTTTTTTCTAGGTTAATTAAACCTAGAAATCGCTGCCATGGTGTGAGCTTATTTTTCTTCTTCATTGGAAAGTACATTTAAAATTAGTTCGATAAAAAAGGAGGTAGTAGTGGTGTTTTCATCACAGTTAGTAAGTGATTTAAAATGTAGTTTTATAAATTGCTGGTGTAAAATACCTTCAATAATAGTGCTAGCAAGTGTAAGTGGGTGCTTATACGAGTTATTGTAATTACTAATTATTTCAGCAAAACGTTTTACCACTTCTTTGTACAATTTAAAAAAACCTTCTTTATTTTCTATATCAACTTCTTTTGTTGAGTATGATTTTGAGTTCTCATTAATGACAATTAAGTTAAGTAAGGCTTCATTAATATGCATAAAATTATTGTCCTGCTCAGCTTTTCTAGCAAGAACTTCAACAGCTTTAATTAACTTCTCCTTTGGGTTGCTAATGCTATAAGTTTCAATTACCAATAAGTATTGAATCCATCCCCAGTACCAAGATGTTAGGTAAACCAAGAGTTTATGCTTACTTTCAAAATAACGATAAATAGAACTTTCGTTAGAACCTATTACTTTACCTAGCTTTTTAAAATTAAAGTTTTCAAAACCAATTTCTTCAATTAATAGGATGCTGTTTTCTATTATTCTTTTACCCAAATCTGAGGTCTCAGGATCTTTAATATAAATACCAGAAGGGATTTCTATTTTTATGTTTGATAGTAAATTTCTCATAAATAAAAATTAACAGCGCAAATATAATAGTAAAACTATTATTAAAGCGTTTTTAGTTATTAATAAGATGTTAATTTTTCTCATTAATAGGGTTACAAAAAATTACAAAAGCTTATTTTTTACTACAATTTACTACATGTCTTCTGTTTTTTTTAGTTGAAAAATATATTCGTGAAAACTTAAAAATTATTAAACATATGAATTCAAGAACAGATGTTTTAGGACATCCAAGAGGATTACTGTATTTATTTTTTGCTGAATTATGGGAGCGTTTTTCCTTTTATGGAATGCGAGCATTATTGGTATTGTACATGACCAAGCATTTATTATTTTCTGATGAAATGTCATTCGGAGTGTACGCAGCATATATGTCGTTAGTATATGTAACTCCAATGATTGGAGGAATGCTAGCTGACAAAATTTTAGGATTTAGAAAAGCAATTGTTTTAGGAGGAGTATTAATGGCACTAGGACATTTCTTTTTAACTTTTGAACATCCAGTATTTTTTTATGGATCATTATCCTTAATTATTGTTGGAAATGGTTTTTTTAAACCAAATATATCATCATTTGTAGGTAAACTGTATACAGAAGGAGATAGTAGAAGAGATGCTGGATTTACTATTTTTTATATGGGGATAAATATAGGAGGAGCAGTTGCTCCACTATTATGTGCATGGTTGGCAGAATTATATGGTTGGCACTACGGATTTGTTTTGGCAGGAATTGGTATGTTGTTAGGATTGATTGTTTTCAAAGGAGGTCTTAAAAGAAACGTTTTTGAAAATAAAGGTTTAGTTCCAAATCAAGAATTGTTTGAGGAAAAACAATTTGGGATAAAAAGGGGGAATTTGGTTACAATAGGAGCGCTTTTGTCTGTTCCAGTATTTGCATTGATCGTTTATTATCATGAGTTTGAGCATTACTTAGTTTGGATTGTTTCGCTATTGCTGCTATTGTATTTAGTAAAAATACTACGATCTGTGACTTCAAAAGAGCGCAAAAAACTTTCTGTAGCTATTTTTTTTACAGTTTTATATACTTTGTTTGCAGCAATCTTTGAACAGGCAGGTAGTTCATTGACTTTGTTTGCTGATAGGAATGTAAACCTAATAGGTTTAAATGCAGCTCAAACCAATAGTGTCAATTCAACTTTTATAATTCTAATGGCAATTCCATTTTCAATGCTATGGGGGTATTTACACAGGACACATAAAAACCCGAACTCAGTTATAAAATTTGGATTGGGTTTGTTGTTTTTGGGGGTAGGTTTTATAACTTTTGGCTTGTCAGGTTATCAGGTAGATGATTTAGCAAAAACTCCAATGGTGTATTTAATTCTGGGATATTTTATACTAACTACAGGAGAGTTGTTTTTATCTCCAATAGGATTGTCTAAAATGACAGAGTTATCACCTGTAAAATATATTGCTTTTATAATGGGGGTATGGTTTTCGGCTAATTTTTATGGACATTTTTTTGCGGGAAAAATAGCTAAGTTAACCACTGTTGTTAATGGTAGTTTAGGGGTGTTTTCAAAAGGTTTTTTTGGAAAGGTAACAGAATTGTTCACTGGTTTGTCATCAAAAACTGTTATGGAACAATCAGAAGTTTTTCATCAATTGTACTCGTATGTTTCTGTGTATGCCAATTTAGGTGTTATTTCAGCAATTATAGGCTTGCTGGTCATTGTTGCTTACAAGCCTGTAAAAAAATGGATGTTTGAAGTACATTAAAAATAAAAGCCTCAGAGTAATTTCTGAGGCTTTTAAAAATATGTGTTGGTCTGTTTTTATTT
This sequence comes from Tenacibaculum sp., assembly GCF_048269885.1. Taxonomy (NCBI): domain Bacteria; kingdom Pseudomonadati; phylum Bacteroidota; class Flavobacteriia; order Flavobacteriales; family Flavobacteriaceae; genus Tenacibaculum; species Tenacibaculum sp. Next base: position 49,377 of record NZ_JBLWTZ010000023.1, read on the forward strand.
AAAAACAGAGGTAATGTTTAAAGCTACTTCATCCCATGTTTTAGAAACACCATCTGCACCTTTATGTAAATCTTTACAAGCAGTGTTTAAAGAGTCTAAAGCATTTTCAGCTTGCCAATCGGTAATCTTCATCGTAGCATTTAAACTGAATTCTTTTCCGTTTAAAGTATATTTAAAAGGAAGCTTTTTAGTTACTCCATTCATGGTTAAGTTGGCATGACCAATAGAATCATTTTCCAACACTAATTTACCAGAAAGTAATTCAGTGTTATCCATTACTCCGAAGAAAAACTTTTTAATTTTAAAATCTCTACTAGTATCTTTTGTAAAAATACTACTTACAGGAATAGAAAACTCGGCATTGTTAATAGCGTCTTTAGCTGTGTCAGCTTCACCACCAGCAGTAATGTTTACTTTTTGAAATTGCCCATTTACAGGAACCTTTTCAGTCGTTTTATAAGCGGTCCAGTTTATTAGGTTGTCAGCATCTTGCAATACAAATGCAGCCTTTTTTTCTGTTTTAATTTCTTCCTTTGTGGTCTCTGTTTCTTTTTTTGCTTCTGATTTACAAGATGTCATTTGAAAAACTGTAAAACAGATAACTAAAGAATAAACGATTTTTTTCATGAGGTTTATTTTATGATTGAATTTACTAATTTAAT
>NZ_JBLWTZ010000024.1:0-48915 GCF_048269885.1 Tenacibaculum sp.
GGAGGTGGCGGTGATATTGCAGAAGATGATACCTCAGGAACCCCTATAGTAACAAGCCCTGTAGAAGATGCTGATGGAAATACTTATACAGAAGCACAAATTAGAGCGAATAATATTAATAGAGCTTTAGATAATACCTTATCACCTTCAGATTTGCACTATTTATCAGACAGTAATAATTCAACCCTTACTATAGAGGTAGAATCCTTTTTATTTGAAAACACCTCTCCAGAAGCTAAAGTTTTTGCCATGGGAGCTATTAAAAATAAGTCTATAAAATATATTAAAGAAAATTTTAATCTTACTCTAAAATCTCCTTTCAATGTAAATATGACTCAGGTGCTCGACTCTATAATACTACCTACAGTAACCCCAGAAAATAAAATCGCTGCCGAAAAGTTCAAATGTATTTATGATAAAGTAACAAAATCACCTAAATTTAAAGACTTATTTATTGACCTTTTTGGAACAAATAAAGATATTAATATAACATTTGAAATTGCAGATGATTTTGTAACAAAACCAGACGGAACACAAACAAACGGAAATTGTATATTAGAAAACTATTTATTAAATACAGATGGTTCTCTTAAAAGAGCTAATGCAAAAATTAAGATAAACAAAAATAAACTTACTGCTACAAGCATGCAACTCTCTAATATTTTAATGGCTAAAACCATTGTACACGAAGGTATCCATGCTTTTTTAAGTGTTAAAAGAAAAGATTGTAATGCTGGCATAACAATTGATTATTTAAATAATTTAGAGTTCAAAGAACTTATAGAAGAATATTATGACGGTACTTGCGCTACCAAACAAGAACAACATGAATTTATGTTTGATTATATGGTGCCAACATTATCAAAAATTTTTACTGAGGTTAGAGACGATTTAATACCACAAAGTAATACTGATTATGTATCTGATTATAATTTTTATAATATTTCTCAAACCTTAAATGGTCCTTTGAGCAGTGACCATCCTTGGAGCTGGATTGAATTTTTTAATAATATTTCCTTAATGGGATTACATGATACAGAATCTTTTTTAAAAGAAGTAAAAAATAATGATGTGAAATATTTTATATACCAGCAGTATAATTCTATAAGTAGAAACTTCACAAAAAACTGTAACAACTAAAATTATGAAAAAAATAATCTATGTAATTGTTTTCCTATTAAATTACAGCAATATTTTTAGTCAGAATATTGAAAAAATAAACAATAATAATATTGCTTTTATTTATTTCGATAAAGAAGATGATAATTTTAAGAAAACAAAAGATGTTTTTATTGTCGGAAAAATTAAAGAATATGGAGAAAAGTATAACTATCTCTTTTTGAATCGATATAAGAAACAAATAGAAATTAGCTTTATACATAATAAATACAAAGATTTTGATAGTTTTGACAATAAAGAAGAGATGCTGAGTTTTAAATTATGTAAGAGTTTTTTAAAAAACAACAAAGATATTATTATTAATAACGAGACAATTAAAAAAATAGGACTGAAAGGGCTCTATGACATAATTTTAGATAAACAAAAAGTTTTTTTGATAGATAAAAGCGAGATAGAAAACAATTTGATTCTTGTAAAAGAAGTTTATCTTTTGGATCTTAACAGTGAAGAATAAGAAAAAAATGTATTGTAAATTGTAAAGGCACAGAGTTAACCAATACCTCAAATACTTACTTTCATAGTTTAACAAAAAACTTACCCTAACTAATTATGAAAATACAATATTTGAAAAGTCAAAACAGAAAATAAATAAGTATTACGATTCAAAAGGTAAACTTAAGTCAGAATTAATAACAGCTTAAGGTAAAGGACTATCGGAAAAAGAATGGAATGACTTAGGTGAACTTATAAAACACAAAATGTATGACAAAAAAGGTAAACTAATAAAAGAAAACATTTATAAGAAAAGACCCTGATATTTTTGTAAAAACGTCAAGGCCTTTTCAGTAAAACATCAAGACGTTTTTTTAAAAAACGTATTAACTCAAAATATCAACTCTGTTCCTGTAATTAATTACCAACAAAAAACCTCACTGTAACAGTGAGGTTTTTTTTAAATATATTACTAAGAATTAATTAAAAAAAGTTTTAAGCATTTAAAACTTCTCCTACTTTATCAGCAGCCTCTTGGAACTCAGTAGCTGAGATAATTTCCATTCCGCTGTTGTCAATTAATTCTTTTGCTTCTTTAGCGTTTGTTCCTTGCAAACGACAAATAATAGGCACATTAATTTTGTCTCCCATATTTTTATAAGCATCTACAACACCTTGAGCAACACGATCACAACGAACGATTCCTCCAAAAATGTTTACCAAAATAGCTTTTACATTAGGATCTTTTAAAATGATTCCGAAAGCTGTTTCAACACGTTGTGCATCTGCAGTACCTCCAACATCTAAGAAGTTAGCTGGATCACCACCTGCTTGCTTAATTAAATCCATAGTTCCCATTGCTAAACCAGCTCCGTTAACCATACACCCAACGTTACCATCTAAATCTACATAGTTTAATCCTGCAGCTTTAGCCTCTACCTCAATAGGGTTTTCTTCACGTAAATCACGCATTGCTGCATAATCTTTATGACGGTATAATGCATTCTCATCTAACGATACTTTAGCATCTACAGCCATAATTTTATCATCAGATGTTTTTAATACTGGGTTAATTTCAAACATCGAAGAATCAGACTTGATGTATGCAGTATATAAAGCAGTAACAAACCTTACCATTTCTTTTAAAGCCCCACCGCTTAAACCTAAGTTAAAAGCAATTTTACGAGCTTGGAAAGGTAATAATCCTGTTCCTGGATCAATTTCTTCTGTAAAAATTAAATGTGGAGTTTCTTCTGCCACAGTTTCAATATCCATACCTCCTTCAGTAGAATACATGATCATGTTTCTACCAGTAGCACGGTTTAATAAAACTGACATATAAAATTCATCTGGCTCACTGTCACCAGGATAATATACATCCTCAGCAATTAACACTTGGTTAACTAACTTACCTTCTGCTGAAGTTTGAGGAGTTATTAACATCATTCCTAAAATGTCATCAGCAATACTTTTTACCTCATCTAAGTTTTTAGCTAACTTAACACCACCACCTTTTCCACGACCACCTGCGTGTACTTGAGCCTTAATTACGTGCCAACCAGTACCTGTTTCTTCTGTTAATTTCTTCGCTGCTTCCACAGCCTCTTCTGGAGTATTTGCAACAATTCCACGTTGAATACGAACGCCAAAACTGCTTAATATTTCTTTACCTTGATATTCGTGTAAGTTCATTAGATATGAATTTTTAAAGTCGAACAAAAATACAAATTCAATTTATAATACCTTATAAATTGTACTTTAATTTATGATTAAAATCAATTTTATTTAATTTCCAATTTTACATTTTTTTAACATTTAAACGTGTCACATTCTTTTTTTTAACAGGTCTTTACCGTAATTAACATGATTTTGTGATTTATTAATCCAAATCATAATAATTTAGCCCAACAACTAATACTATATCTCAATCAACTATGCTTAAAGTTTTAGCATTTATTACAACCTGTTTCTTCTTTATTGGAGTTTCAACTGCCCAAACTATAAATCAACACAGAAAAAAACTAAACGTAACACGCGTAGATATTCCTCCAAAAATTGACGGAAAATTAGACGATGCTGCTTGGAAAAATGTTCCTGCTGCAAAAGACTTTGTAATGATGCGTCCCGACAATGGAAAAGCAGAACCCAACACTCATAAAACAGTAGTTAAATTAGTATACGATGATAATGCTATTTACATCAGCGCTAAAATGTACGACCCTGAACCATCTAAAATACCTGCGGAGTTTACCAACAGAGACAATATTGGTAACAGTGATTTCTTTTTAATAACTATTAACCCTAATGATGACGGACAAAACCCTTTTGAGTTTATAGTAACCAGTTCAGGAGCCCAAGCAGACTCAAAAGTATCTAACGGAAATGAAGATTTTAACTGGAGTGCTGTATGGGACAGCGATTTTAGTATTAATGAAGACTCTTGGATTGTAGAAATGAAAATTCCTTATAGGGCTTTGCGTTTTGCGAATGTTCCGGTTCAATCGTGGGGAATCAATTATCACAGAAAAGTACTAAACTTAAATGCTCAATTCACGTGGAATCATATTGATAATCAACAAGGAAACTGGACGCAATATGATGGTTTGTATGAAAACTTCACCAATATAAAACCTCCTACCCGATTAAACTTTTATCCGTATGCATCGGCAACTACTACCACTAAAGATGGTAATACTGACTTTGACTGGAGTGTAGGTATGGATGTAAAATATGGAATCACCGAGAACTTTACCTTAGACGCTACTTTAATTCCTGATTTCAGTCAAGTAGGTTTTGACAATGTTACCTTAAACTTGGGCCCTTTTGAACAGCAATTTACAGAACAACGTCAGTTTTTTACTGAAGGAACTGAGCTATTTAGTAAGGGACGTTTATTTTACTCCAGAAGAATTGGTGGTAGGCCAATAGATCAATTTTCTGGTGAACGAAAAGACGATGATGAGTTTGTTGATGGTAAAAAAGTAAATGATGAAGTTATAGATGTTCCTGATAAAGTTCAAATGTTAAACGCTATAAAAATTTCAGGAAGAACCAAAGGAGGTTTAGGAGTAGGTTTCTTTAATGCCATTACCGAAAAAACAGAAGCTACGGTTGAGAGAACTGAGCAAACAATTAATGGTTTAGATACCCTTAGCAATGTGAGTACTTACAAAACCACGGTTAATCCATTTTCTAACTATAATATTATGGTACTAGATCAACAGTTTAACCAAAACTCATCTATTACCTTAATTAACACCAACGTAACTCGTGACGGACGATTTAGAGACGCAAATGTTACTGGATTGCTATGGCATGTTGAAGATAAAAAAAGCCGGTATAATATCGACGGAAGTTTTAAAATGAGTAACATTTCTGACGACGAAGATGACCCAAATACAGGATATGCTTTTGATACCAGTATTGGTAAACAATCAGGAAATTGGCGAGGAGAAATTGGGTACAATTTTGAAAACAAAGACTATAACCCTAATGATATGGGGATTCTTTTTAGTAACAATGAACAAACTATTTACGGTTTTGTTGGTTATCGATTGTTAAAACCTAAAGGTATATTCAACAACTACGGAGCTAACATATATTATAATTTTAACTTCTTACACAATCCAGGAACCTATGTAGGTACCAATACTGGTTTGTCTTTTTGGGCCGATACCAAAAACCGATTTAGCTTTGGAGGTAACTTAAATTACAGTACCGAAAGAAAGGACTTTTTTGAACCAAGACAAGGAACTACTAGCGGTATTTACTTTAACAGACCAGAAAGATTAAACATTAATCATTGGGGATCGACTGATTATAGAAAAAAGTTTGCAATAGACTATGATTGGTACTATACCTTTTATAACAACAACCCTAAAGAAGACTATGGCTTTAGGTTTTCACCTAGATACCGTTTTACCAACAAGTTTTCTTTAATTTATGGTTTTAGGTATGGTAAAACTAATAATGGTCAAGGCTATGTTACAAAAGTGGATGAAGATGATGTGCAAGAAAAACCTTCATTAGCCCCGTTAAAAGATCATATTATTTTCGGACAACGAGATTGGGCTACCTACGACAATTCTTTAACAGGAAAATATACCTTTAGTACAAAATCGGCAGTATCATTATCATTCAGGCATAATTGGAGTAAAGTTCCGTACCAAGGAAAGTATTTTAGCTTAAATGAAGAAAACGGAGAACTTACGAAGAACAACTACCAAGGTGACCACGATAAAAACTTTAATAGTTGGAATTTAGATATGAACTACCAATGGCAATTTGCTCCAGGGAGTCAATTGATTTTTTTCTACAGAAACTCTATAAGACCAGATCACGATTTTGCCCCTGCAACAATTAATTTTAAAAACAACATCTCAAAACTTTTTGATCAAAGTATGCAACATAGGTTTTCTGTTCGATTGGTTTACTTTATCGATTACAACAACATTAAAAACATAATTTAAATACACGTTTATGTATTGTTTGAAATCAGGTAAGCATTAAAGCGTATCTGATTTCTTTTTTATACATTCGTTACTTAGAAAATAACACTATGATTGTTGCTAAAAACATCCACAAACATTACGGAGAGGTAGAAATTTTAAAAGGCGTTGACCTTCATATAAAAAAAGGAGAAATTGTAGCTATTGTTGGTCCTTCAGGAGCAGGAAAAACAACCTTACTGCAAATTTTAGGAACCTTAGATAAACCATTAAAAGATCAGAGCTACGAATTATTGGTCGATGGTGTTTCTATCAAAGATTTAAACGACACCAAAGTTTCTGCTTTCCGAAATAAACACATCGGATTCATTTTTCAATTTCATCAATTATTACCAGAATTTACAGCCTTAGAAAACGTTTGTATTCCTGCCTTTATCGGAGGAAAAGGAAAAGTAGAAACCGAAAAAAGAGCCAAAGAATTACTAGCCTTTTTAGGATTATCGCATAGAGAAAATCATAAACCTAACGAGCTTTCTGGAGGAGAGCAACAACGTGTTGCTGTTGCCAGAGCTTTAATTAACGAACCTTCTGTTATTTTTGCTGATGAACCTTCAGGAAACCTAGATTCTACTTCTGCTAAAAACTTACATGAGTTGTTTTTTAAGCTACGTGATGAGTTTGGACAAACGTTTGTATTAGTTACACACAACAAAGAATTAGCAAAAATGGCTGATAGAACGCTTACAATGAAAGACGGAATTATTGTTGAATAATGTAACTATTTAAAGTTTCTTGCTACTAATTAATAAATCACTCCCATGAAAGAAACTTTTCAAGAACTTGTTACTTATTTAAGAAATCCTGTTTTAGAAGAAGATACCAACCAAGATATTTCGTATCGTTTTCAAAAATTCTTTCACCTCCTTTTTATAAGCATTATTACAGGTGCAATATTATCATCTCTTTTTCTTCTTATTCAGGAATTAGGTTTGATCAATATGAATGAACATGCTATGGAAGAATTACTAAAAACGCATAGCAAATGGTTTATCGCGTTTCTTACCATTATTTTAGCTCCTTTGTTTGAAGAGTTATTTTTTAGAGCACCAATCACCTTATTTCATGGTAAAAAAACTTTTAAAATAGCCTTTTATGTATTTGCGCTACTTTTTGGTTTGGTACATTTAACTAACTTTACTATTACCACCAATGTACTATTATTGGCCCCAATATTAGTAGCTCCACAAACTATATTAGGTGGTTATTTAGGGTTTATCAGAGTTCGTTTTGGTTTACAATGGAGCATCTTATTACACGCTTGTTACAATGCTTTCTTTGTTTTGCTTAGTTTTGCAGGAGATTTAGCATAAAATGAACAAAAAGGAGCTTAAAGAATTTTTAGACGAAAAAGTAATACAATACAATCATCCAGGTTTTATTGATAGTGACCCTATTCAAATTCCACACCAATTTTCGGTCAAAGAAGATATTGAAATCGCTGGTTTTTTAGCTGCAACCATTGCCTGGGGAAATCGTAAAATGATTATTAACAACTCCCATAAAATGATGGATTTAATGGGGAACGCTCCGTACGATTTTGTTCTCAATCATTCTGAAGAAGACTTGGCTACTTTTGACGGGTTTGTACACCGAACATTTAATGCAGATGATTTTAAACTCTTTGTTCAATCGTTAAAAAACATCTACCAAAATCATGGTGGCTTAGAAGTTGTTTTACAGCCAAAGGGTAATGCCGATAATTATCAGCATGCTATTCATCATTTTAAACAAGTTTTTTTTGAAATTCCTCATCAACCAAGAACCTTAAAACATGTTTCTGATCCACTAAAAGGTTCTGCATCTAAAAGAATTAATATGTTTTTACGTTGGATGGTGCGTAATAATACTACTGGAGTCGATTTAGGTATATGGAAAACACACTCACCAGCACATTTACATTGTCCGCTAGATGTTCATACAGGAAATATTGCTAGAAAACTAAAAATACTCACTCGAAAACAAAATGATTGGAAAGCGATTCAGGAACTTGACCTAACTTTAAGAAAATTTGATAAAAAAGACCCTGTTAAATATGATTTTGCTTTATTTGGCCTGGGTGTTTTTGAAAAGTTTTGATATTTTTAACTTTCTAAGCAACCTATCACGATGAAAAAAATTATAATATTAATAACTTTTTTATATTCAATTAAAAGCACTTCTCAAGACAGTAGAATTCCTTTAGACACTATCGTTACTACTTCTAATTCTGTTACTATAAATGGTAGAAAAATACAATATAAAGCACAAACAGGAACCCAACCTGTGTTTGATGCTAACGGAGTAACTAAAGCAACCCTTTTTTATACTTATTATTACAGGACAGATAATACCGATAGAGAGAAAAGACCTTTAATTATGTCTTTTAACGGTGGGCCTGGTTCAGCTTCTGTTTGGATGCATATTGCTTATACGGGTCCTAAAATTTTAAAAATTGATGAAGAAGGTAATCCTATACAACCTTACGGAATAAAAGACAACCCCTACTCTATTTTAGATATAGCTGATATAATTTTTATCAATCCTGTAAACACAGCTTATTCAAGGCCAATAGTAGCACCTAAAAAGAAAGTAGACAAAGATTATTTCTTCGGAGTGAATGCTGATGCAAAATATTTAGCGGACTGGTTAAGTGTATTTGTCTCCCGTAATAACAGGTGGAATTCTCCTAAATACATTATTGGTGAAAGCTATGGTGGTACTCGTGTTATGCAACTTGCATACGAGCTGCAAAACAATCAATGGATGTATCTTAATGGAGTAATTATGGTTTCTCCAGCCGATTATCAATTGCTAAGAACTAAAAGTTCGGAAGACTATGCTATTAATTTCCCTTACTTTACTGCAGCTGCTTGGTACCATAAAATGCTTCCTCTAAAACTACAACAAAAAGATTTATTAGATATTTTACCTGAAACCGAACAATTTGCTATTAACACTCTGCTCCCTGCATTAGCTAAAGGAGGGTATATTAGTGAACCAGAAAAAAACAGTGTTGCTGAGAAAATGTCTTATTACTCAGGGATAAAAAAAGAGGTGATTTTAAAACATAATTTAGAGGTTCCTAATAGCTATTTTTGGAAAGAATTATTAAGAGATACTTCTGGAAAAACCATCGGACGTTTAGACAGTAGATATCTTGGTATTGATAAAAGAGAAACTGGAAACTCTCCAGATTATAGTCCTGAATTAGTTTCTTGGCTTCATTCTTTTACCCCTGCAATTAATTACTATATCCAAAATGTATTAGACTTTAAGACCGATGTAAAATACAATATGTTCGGCTCTGTTCAACCATGGGACTTTAGTAATAATAATGCTCGTGAAAATTTACGAAAAGCAATGGCTCAAAACCCTTATTTAAAAGTGTTAGTTCAATCGGGTTATTATGATGGAGCAACTACCTATTCTGCTGCCAAATATACTATAGGAAAGATAGATCCTAGTGGTAAATTTAAAAACAGGTTTTCTTTTAAAGGCTATAGAAGTGGGCACATGATGTACCTTAGAAAAGAAGATTTAGAAAAAGCTAATGACGATCTACGTGAATTTATTAAAAATAGCTCAAAAAATATAGGTTCTGCAAAATACGAATAACACCAACTATAAAACTTTTATTTTTTACTTTCATGAAAAATGACCTTGCTAATATGATGTCTCTAGATATTTATATATCAAGTTTAGACAAAGAAGAATATACCAAAATTACTGATGACCTTAAACCTATGCCCCAAAAAAGTGTCAACCTTTTAAGCTGGGGAGTCCACGATTTGGTTACAGAAAAAGAACTATACAATGATTTAAAACTCATAAAAACATTTTCTCAAAATTTCAACTGGAAAAACAATATCGCAACTATAGTAAAAGAAAACAATTATGAATCTTTAGTTCTTACTGATGTTCAAAAAAAGATAATGTGGGTAAGCGACGGTTTTACAAAAATGACAGGCTATCAAAAAGAATTTGCACTGAACAAAACCCCACATTTTTTACAAGGAGAAAAAACCAAGGATACTACTAAAAAAAGAATTCAATCAAAACTTTTAAAAGGAAAACCATTTAAAGATGTAATTATCAATTACAGAAAAGACAAATCTACCTACAAATGTGCGTTGTACATTATTCCGCTATATAATAACGAAAGTCTGAAAATCACACATTTTTTAGCTTTAGAAAAAGAAGTCGTTTAACCGTTCGATAAATGCAACTATTTATTCACTACTTTTTACATTTTGGCTTTCCAATAATTATAGCCTATTTATTTTTTAGAAAAAATTGGAAAAAAGTTGCGCTATTACTACTCGCTACCATGTTAGTGGATGTAGACCATTTATTAGTGACCCCTATATTTGACCCAAATCGATGCAGTTTTGGTTTTCATGTACTCCACTCCTACTACGCAATAATAATGTATGCTCTTTTGCTCTTTTTAAAAAGACCTTATAATATCATAGGTTTAGGACTATTACTTCACATGCTAACCGATTTTATCGACTGTTTATTTATGTACAACGCATGTAATTCTTGCCTAGAAAATGCTCCCGCTAGAAAACTATTAGAAGCAATAAGCAAATTATTTTTTTAACTGTAAATCACAATACCAAAAACTTCTATCATAGTTTTTAGTGGTGCCTTCCTCTGTTTTCTTGGTTTTCTTTGAATCTTGATAACAATTGTCATCATCATTTTTATGCAAAGTATACGATTTCAACACCTTCTCTCCTATGTCAAACTCCACAGGTTTCTTAAAAATAGGTCCGTCATAACAAAACGTATGGAACTCTCCATTTTCTCCACAAACATCAACTCCATCAGGAAGTTCATTAATAAAGTCTTCATCAATCACCCTCCCTACAAACTCTTCTCCTAACAATTTTGCATTCACACAAACGGTAATGGTTTTAAAACCTAAAGCTAAAAACTCACGAAGTAATTCCTTTGTATCTTGTTTCCATAACGGATACACACCTGTAATCCCAACCTCTTGTAGCTTCGAATCGCGATATGCTCTCAAGTCTTCCAAGAAAATATCTCCAAAAATACCATTTACAAGTCCTGCTTCTTTTAACTCAGCAGTTTTCTCTTTCATTCTTTGGTTATACAAGTCCATCGTAACCTCAGCCGGAAAGTATATTTTTTCTAATGGAATACCTATGCTTTTAGCCTGCGCATCTAGCAAATCCTCATGCAAGCCATGCATTGAAACACGCTGGTAATCTTGATTTACATTCGTAATCAATTTTTGTACATCGTACTCTTTTTCTTGCTGTATTTTATACAATGCTAACGATGAGTCTTTTCCTGAACTCCAATTAAAATAGGCTTTTTTCATGTGGCAAATATGCATAAAAAAACCTGCATTTTGCAGGTTTGATTTTATTTCCTCTTTTGATTTAAAGGAACTGGTCTTTCTTGTTTTACTACTGGTTTTCCATGCAAATCAAAATCACCTGCATCAAAAATCTCAATATCGATAAACTCTCCTAGTTTGATATAATACTCACGAGCATCTACAATGACATCGTTATCTACATCTGGTGAATCAAATTCGGTACGTCCGTAATAGTACTCTCCATCTTTTCTATCGAATAAACATTTGAACGTCTTTCCTATTTTCTCTTGATTCAATTCCCAAGAAATTTGCGACTGCACTTCCATTATTTCGTTTACACGTCTGAATTTTACATCTGCTGGCACATCATCTTCTAAAGCATAAGCTCCTGTATTCTCTTCATGCGAATATTCAAAAGCTCCTAAACGTTCAAAACGCATCTCCTCTACCCAATCTTTCATTTCTTGGAATTGCTCTTCAGTTTCTCCGGGATACCCAACAATTAATGTTGTGCGGATTGCCATATTTGGCACTGCCTCGCGGAATTTATGAATCAATGCCGTCGTTTTTTCATGTGTTGTACCACGCTTCATCGATTTTAAAATCTCGGTATTGATATGCTGTAACGGAATGTCTAAATAATTACAAACCTTTGGTTCGTTTTTCATCACTTCCAATACATCCATCGGAAAACCTGTTGGAAAAGCATAATGCAAACGAATCCACTCTATACCATCAACTTTTACTAATTCCTTTAATAAATCTGCTAACGCACGTTTTTTATAGATATCTAATCCATAATAGGTTAAATCTTGTGCGATTAACATGATTTCTTTAATCCCTTTTTCTGCCAATTTCGTTGCTTCAGTAACCAAATTTTCAATTGGTGTCGATTGATGCTTTCCACGCATTAACGGAATGGCACAAAATGAGCACGGACGATCACATCCTTCTGCAATCTTTAAATAGGCATAATGCTCTGGAGTCGTGGTTAAACGCTCACCGATTAACTCATGCTTATAATCTGCTTCTAAAACTTTTAACAAATTTGGTAAATCATGTGTCCCAAAATACTGATCTACATTGGTAATCTCAGCCTCTAAATCTGGCTTATAACGCTCGCTTAAACAACCCGTAACAAACACTTTGTCTACTTCACCTTCTTCTTTCTTTTGTGCATAGTGTAAAATAGTCTCTACACTTTCTTCTTTGGCTTTGCCAATAAAGCCACAGGTGTTGATAACTACAATATTTCCATCGTCATTTTCATCTTCATGAACCACTTCTTTACCATTGGCTTTTAACTGCCCCATTAACACTTCACTATCGTAAACGTTTTTTGAGCAACCTAAAGTAACTACATTGATTTTGTTCTGTTTTGTTGTTTTAGTACGCATATTCTTGAAAAATTCGGAGTGCAAATATACGCTTTAATTCAGCTTTTTAGCTAGTTTATGTCCTTAAAAATTAGTTTGATTCTTATCCTTGTTTTCGGTAACTTCGTTATTAGAGAACATACCTTTAAAAACTAAATTAATCGCTATCAAACACTAATGACTGAACTCAAAAGATTACTATACGACTTAATCGGACTTACGGAAAATGAGTTTCAAACATTTTATAATCGATTAGAAAAAAAAGAATACAAAGCAAAAACATTAGTTATTAAAGAAGGAAAATGTGCTAAGGATTTATACTTTATAGCATCTGGACTCTTTAGAACATTTAAGTATATAGAAGACAAAGAGTTTACTACTTATTTTGCCTGTGATAAACAGTTTATAACGATTTTTGATAGTTTTATATACCAAACCCCTTCTCACGAATTTTTAGAAGCTCTTGAAGATAGTATTGCATATAAAATCTCTTTTGAGAGTTTATCTCACTTATATAAAGAATCTCCCAATTTTGAGAAGTTTGGAAGGGTCTTAGCCGAGAGAAATCATCTTTGTGCACAACAAAGAGCGTTAACTATGCAAACAAAATCGGCTAAGAAAAAGTATTTAGATTTTATAAAGACCTACGATAAAAAAATTGTGTTAAGAGCTCCTCAATACCAAATCGCAAGTTTTCTTGGTATAGCTGCTGAGTCACTCAGTAGAATTCGAAAAGAAGTTGTTATTTCCTAACATTTGTCAAGATAAAAATAGTTTCCTCTCATTTTCTTTGTTTTTATAAACCATAAAATAAATACAATGAAAATCGTATCGATAGCAAAATATGCTATTCTCTTGTGCTTGGCTATTTTTATCGCTAGTGTTGCTTTTAAATCTTGTTCAATTAGCCCTGAAGCTTGGTCTCCAGCACCTCCTCCAAAATTAGAAGGTATACTCCTTGAAAATGAACTACTCAGTTCTACCAAACACATCAACTTAGACGGTTGGTATGGCCCTGAGGACATTGCAGTAGATAATCAAGGAAATCTATATTGCGGAGTTCATATTTCTGAAACAGATTTTTCAGATGGTCGAATTTTAAAAATTGACACATCGGGAAAAGTTTCTGTCTTTTGTAATACGGAATCTTGGGTTGCTGGTTTACATTTTGACAGCAATCAAAATCTAATTGCTTGTGACTTAGAAAGAGGGTTGATTAGTATAGATAAAAAAGGAAAAATTACCACTTTAGCAAGTGAAGATGAAAACGGGAACAAGTTTCTTATCCCCAATGATGTAGACATTGCTTCTGATGGAACTATTTACTTTACCAATACTTCTTCTAAAATTCCTTTTAGCAGAACACATATTTGGAAACTTTTAATGGAAGCGAAACCCGATGGAGGTCTTTATCGTTACAATCCGAAAACTAAAGAAGTAAAAACACTTATAGAGGGTACTTATTTTGGAAACGGTGTTGCGGTTTCTCAAAAGGATGACTTTGTGTTAATGGTAGATTTAGCTAAATATAGAATTCTTAGATACTGGTTAAAAGGTAGTAATAAAGGAACAACAGATATTTTTCTTGACAACCTACCTGGTTTTCCTAATGGAGTCTCTAGAAGAGTCGATGGTAGCTTTTGGCTTGGTTTTTCAACTAAAAGAGATTCTTCTTTAGATGAAATACATTCTAAACCTCTTGTAAAAAAGTTAGTTTATGGTCTTCCTCTATTTTTACAACCTAAAGTAGCTCGCTATGGAATGATTATGCATTTGAGTGCTAATGGAGAGATTTTAAAAACTTATTATGACACAACTGGTAAAGTTGTGTCAGAAGCTAGTTCTGTTGAAGAGCATGATGGATATCTTTATCTCGGCGGAGATGTGTCTGGTTATATTGGAAAATACAAATTAGAGAATTAAAATAAAAACTCCCGAATTGGGAGTTTTTATTTTATATGTAGTCCTATTAATGATAATCAACTGGAGTCTTTCTTGCTTTCGTTAGTTGTTCAAAAGCATACCCTAGCTGCAATAATTCTTTTTCAGTAAAAGGCTTCCCTATAAACGTTAAACTAACAGGTTCTCCAGAGTTTTTATATCCCATAGGAACTGTTAATGTCGGATACTTCGCTACTGCTGCAATACCAGAATGATAATTATTAATTGATAGAATACCATCTAAATTTTGAGCTTTTAAAGCTAGTAAAAATTTCTTTCCATTATAACTTAGACTATCTTTTACCACCTCTAACTGAGCTAAACTAGTCGTATCTTTTATTATTCCTTCAAATAGCTGTTGTCCGTAAGGAGCTCTTTTTGTAGTATCTTTTTTATTAAACTCAACCACATCTTGTATATTTTTCACTGTTAGCTTTTTGTTTCCGTAAGTAGCTAAGTATTCAGGTAAATCATGTTTCATATCTATATTTAGCAGCGTAATAAATCCATCAAACGAAATTTCTGGTGGAGTTATCTCTATAATTTCTGCACCAGCTTCTTGTAACTTTTCTACACTTGCTTTATAAATTGAGTCTGTTAGAATGGATTGTAGCACTCCTATTCTTTTTCCTTGGATTGTGTAGCTTTCATTAAGTAATTCTTTAGGTTTAAAATCTTCTATTTCTAAAGAAGCAGTATCTTCATTATCTTTCCCTAGCATTGCTTCAAATAAAATAACATTGTCTACGACACTTTTAGTCATCGGACCTGGAGTATCTAACGTACTTGAAATCGGAACAATTCCTGAGCGACTTAAAACACCAATTGTTGGTTTTAACCCAACTACTGAGTTTTGACTTGATGGTGAAGTTATAGACCCTGCTGTTTCTGTACCTACAGCAGCTACGGCATAGTTTGCTGCTACAGAAACTCCACTTCCTGAGCTTGAGCCTCCTGTTTCAAAAATTTTTCTCCCATAAGGATTCAAGGTTTGTCCCCCTGTAGCACTATACCCTAACGGGCAATCTTCACAAAAGAAATATGCCCATTCACTTAAGTTTACTTTTCCTAAAATTAATGCTCCTGCTTTTTTTAATTTTTTGACGATAAAAGCATCTTTATCCGTTGAGTTATCTTGTAAAGCTACGGCTCCAGCAGTCGTTGTCATTCCTGCGGCATCAATATTATCCTTTATCAAAATAGGAATTCCACTAAGCGAATATTCATCAACCTCTTTAGCTTCTTTATCTTTTGCTCTCGCTTCTTCTAAAACCTTTGGGTTTAGTGATATGATTGCATTCAAATACTTGGTACTATCACTTTCATATTTTCGAATTCTATATAAATAGAATAATGTTAGTTTTTCGTAGGTGAGTTTCTTTTCTGCAATGCTTTTTTGAAGGATTGGAATCTCTTTTTCTAAAATTAATGGTTTTAATTGTTGATATTCTTCTTCAGAAAAATCTGACAATTCCTTTTCAAAAGGTTTGAATTCTTTATTTAAATCTAAAAAATGAGACTGTAGTAGTTTAAACTGCATTCTCTTCTTTTCATGCTTTTGCTGTGCTTCTATTTCTGAAGATTCATCGTACTTTTTAAAGTACAATTTACTGGATGTTTGCTTGCATGAATTAATGAATAAAACAATTAATAGTAGTAGTAGTATTTTTCTCATGGAGTCAAGTATTTGATACTCAAATGTAATTATAAAAAACGAAAAGTTTCATTTACTTTCAAAAGAAGCTTTCTCTTATGTGAATTCAAATAACTTGCGGTTTACTAACTTTTACTTAGAGTAGTTGTTTACTACAAAATCTCCCCAGTCGGCGATAGACTGAATTATCGGAATTAAACTTTGTCCTAAATCAGTTAAAGAGTACTCTACTTTTAAAGGCGGTTTTGATGTATACACCTTTCTTTTAATTACCCCGTCTTCTTCTAAGGCCTTTAACTGTAAGCTTAAAGTTCGTTCTGTAACCATTGGAATCTCTTTTCTTAGCTCACTATAACGAAGCGTTCCTTTTATTAAATGAAAAAGAATGACTGTCTTCCATTTCCCTCCAATAACTCCCATAGTAAGACTTGTACAGCAAGGAAATTCTCTTCCTTTAAATGTTAGTGTTTTAGATGTTTGTGCGTCCATAACTTATACTATCCTTTTTGACCGTTATTGCAAAGATAAAAAACTATACTTACTTTTGCTACTATAATTTTTATAGTTTAATTTAAAAAAATAAAATATGAGCTTTATAACATCTATGCAGCAACGTTATACAACTAAAAAATACGATGCTTCAAAAAAAATTGAATCTGAAAAAATTAGAGAATTACAACAGGTTTTACAATTAAGTCCGTCTTCTATCAATAGCCAACCTTGGAAATTTACTTTTGTTTCTGACACCGATACTAAAGAACAACTTTCAAAAGTATCTTGGTTAAATACTAGCAAGGTTCTTGAAAGCGATACTGTTGTGGTGTTTAACAGAATTAATGACATAGCATTATTTGAAAAACAAATTGAGGAAGAACTACCAGAAGGAGCTGTAAATTATTATAAAGAGTTTATAAAACCAAAAACTGAAGAAGAGATTAAAGCTTGGTTTGGTAAGCAGGTATATTTGGCTTTAGGAATTTTTTTAAGTGCTTGTGCTGAAATGGGAATTGATGCTACTCCAATGGAAGGTATTGAACCTGCAAATTACGACGCAATTTTAAACAACAAAGAATATGCAACCCTTGTTGCTGTGGCTATTGGCTATAGGGATGACGAAGATTTTAATCAACCAGATAGAAAACCTAAATCGAGATTGGCTTTTGATAAGGTTATTGAAACCGTTTAAAGTAAAAAAACTCCCAAATTGGGAGTTTTTATTTTTTTATTTAAAAAACGAATCTACAAATTCGTGTTTGTTAAATACTTGTAAGTCATCAATACCTTCACCTACTCCTATGTATTTTACTGGTATTTTAAATTGATCTGAAATTCCGATAACAACGCCTCCTTTTGCGGTACCGTCTAGTTTGGTTACTGCTAACGAAGTTACCTCGGTTGCTTTGGTAAACTGTTTTGCTTGTTCAAAAGCATTTTGACCTGTAGAACCGTCTAACACTAGCAATACATCGTGTGGTGCATCTGGCACTACTTTTTGCATTACTCGTTTGATTTTTGTCAACTCATTCATTAAATTAACCTTGTTATGCAAACGTCCTGCCGTATCAATGATAATGACATCGGCCTCTTGATTAACTCCAGATTGGACTGTATCAAAAGCTACTGAGGCTGGATCTGATCCCATTTCTTGACGTACAATAGGTACCTCTGTTCTATCTGCCCAAACTTGTAATTGATCAATTGCTGCTGCTCTGAAAGTATCGGCGGCTCCTAAAACAACTTTTAACCCTTTCTTTTTAAATTGTGATGCTAGTTTACCTATCGTAGTTGTCTTTCCTACTCCGTTAACCCCTACCACCATTAATACATAAGGTTTCGTGTTGGCTGGAATGGTAAAATCGGTGTCATCACCAGTATTCGTTTCTGATAATAAACCTGCTATTTCTTCGCGTAAAATTTGGTTTAGTTCTTCAGTTCCTAAATACTTATCACGAGATACGCGTTCTTCTATTCTATCTATGATTTTAAGGGTAGTTTCTACTCCTACATCAGACGATACCAATACTTCTTCTAAATTATCTAACACATCATCATCAACCTTTGCTTTACCAGCAACTGCTTTTGATAATTTAGAGAAAAAACTTGATTTGGTTTTTTCCAACCCTTTGTCTAGGGTTTCCTTTTTCTCTTTCGAGAAGATGTTCTTAAAAAAACTCATTTTTAAATATTATAATCGCTTACATAGGTTAAAAACTATACCGTTTTGTTAATACGGTCAAATTGTCATTACCCTTGCGTTAGGGATTGAGGCGTTTGTTGAAGCACTCCCGATTCTTCGGGAAGCGACTGCCGAAAGCCCGACCCACTAGGGTAACGCCCAAATTTTTAAATTGCACTAAAAACTTGAGACTGTCAAATATAAAAAAAGCTACTCTCTAATGAAAGTAGCTTTTCTTTAAACTGTATACAAGAATTACTTTTTTGCTAAAAAGTCATTCACGCTTTCTGGATCCATAATAGCCTCAACAAAAGTATACGCTCCTGATTTTGGAGACTT
Organism: Tenacibaculum sp.; assembly: GCF_048269885.1. Taxonomy (NCBI): domain Bacteria; kingdom Pseudomonadati; phylum Bacteroidota; class Flavobacteriia; order Flavobacteriales; family Flavobacteriaceae; genus Tenacibaculum; species Tenacibaculum sp. The sequence goes on from NZ_JBLWTZ010000024.1 coordinate 18,935, forward strand.
TACCATTTTGATAGCTTTGGTTAATCTTTTCGAACCTGTTTGTAACGATGCTACTGATTTCTTTGCCATTTTATATTAAAGTTTACGCCGTAGCTTATTATTTAATTTCTTTATGAACTGTCATCTTCTTTAAGATTGGATTAAATTTCTTTAATTCCATTCTATCAGGAGTATTCTTTTTGTTCTTTGTTGTAATATAACGAGAAGTTCCTGGTTGACCAGAAGCTTTGTGCTCAGTACACTCTAAAATTACTTGAACTCTGTTTCCTTTTTTTGCCATCTCTCTAAAATTTTATCTAGTAAGGAATTATTTAGTTAAGAAACCTTTTTCTCTAGCTTCTTTAATAACCGCAGAGATTCCTTTTTTATTAATATTTTTTAATGCAGAAGCAGATACTTTTAACGTTACCCATTTATCTTCTTCTGGAATATAAAAACGCTTCGTCATTAAATTAGCGTTAAATCTTCTTTTAGTTCTATTTAAAGCGTGAGATACATTGTTACCTACCATCGCTTTTTTTCCTGTTAATTCACAAACTCTAGACATCTTCTTGACAGTTTTTAGTGTTATTTCTAAACGAGGTGCAAATTTATGCATTTTAATTTACTGCACAAAAATATTCTCGATTAAATTTTTAATTAATTTTAATCTTTTCAAAACTAGGTTCAGCATCTAACCTATTTGGAAGCGTAACGGCGGCAAAAATACTAATTTATTTTAATATGGCAGCTTGTAAAAGTTCTAAAGATTTGGTTACCGTTCTATTAATTACCTTTTCTCTCGGTTGCCCAAAATTAAACTCGTGAACCTCTACTCCACTTTTAGTTGCTATACCAATATACACTAAGCCTACACTTTTATCGTTATGATCGGTAGTTGGTCCTGCATTTCCAGTTACAGCGATGGCATAATCTGTTTGTAACTTCTCTAAACATCCTTTTGCCATTGCCAAAGCTACTTCTTTGCTTACTACCGTAAACTTATCTATTGTTTCTTTAGAAACCCCTAGTAGTTGTTCTTTTAAAGCTGCTGTGTACGTAACAAATCCTCCCATAAAATAGGATGATGCTCCTGGAACGGACACCATGGTTGATGCTATTTTTCCTCCTGTCAGGCTTTCTGCTGTGGCAACAGTTTTTCCATGCTCTTTTAACAATTTTCCTACTTCTTTTTCTAAGGATGTTTCATTATCGTCTCCAACGATAATCTCTGGAATTAATTCATATAGTGCAGCAACTTGCTTTTCCATCTCTTTTGCTAACAATTCTTCATCATTTCCTTTAGCTGATAATCGTAGACGAACACTTCCGTAAGACGGTAAATAGGCTAGTTTTATAAAGTTAGGCAAGTTCTCTTCCCACTCAGAAATCCTTTCTGCAATAATTGTTTCCCCTGTACCTACCGTCATAATGGTTCTATGCAATATGAATGGTAATTTAAAAGTAGATTGGAGCTTAGGCAATACATCATACTTCATCAACCCTTTCATTTCGTATGGAACTCCTGGTAGGGATACAAAAACCGTATTATTTTCATAAAACCACATTCCAGGTGCTGTTCCTAAGCGATTCATTAACAAGGTTGCTTTGGAAGGAAGCTGTGCTTGATACTTTTGGATTTCGTTGAACGGATGATTGACTTTTTTAAACAGGTGTTTGATATTATCAATTACTTCGGGATATTCAACAATCTTTTCATCTTTGAAATATTCAGCTATTGTTTTTTTGGTGATATCGTCTTTAGTAGGTCCTAATCCCCCTGTAACAATAACAATATCTGCCCTACTTTCTGCTTCTTTCAAGGCATGTAAAATATGTTGTTTTTCGTCTTGTACCGATGATATTTGATAGACTGAAACGCCTATTTTATTAAGTTCTTGACCAATCCATTGAGAATTGGTATCTACAATTTGACCGATAAGAATTTCATCTCCTATCGTAATGATCTCTGCATTCATGTATATATCTAAAAAAAGAATCCCGCCAAAGCGGGATATTTTATTTTACTTTTATTTGAAAAGCTTGCTTTCCTTCTATAATTCCTGTTAAAATGTCATTCTCAGCCACCTTACCAACACCTGCTGGTGTGCCTGTAAAAATAATGTCTCCTTTTTTCAACGTAAAATATTGTGATACGTAACTAATCAACTCATCAATTTTCCACAACATACTAGAAGTATTTCCATCTTGAACCACCTCGTCATTCTTTTGTAATTGAAAAGATACGTTTGCTAAGTCAAACTCTTCTTTCGGATAAAACTCCCCAACAATAGCACTACCATCAAAAGCTTTCGCTTTTTCCCAAGGCAATCCTTTTTCTTTACATTGTGCTTGTACATCACGCGCTGTAAAATCGATTCCCAACCCTACAGTATCGTAATACTTATGTGCAAATTTTGGAGAAATGTGCTTTCCCACCTTATTAATTTTTACCAATACCTCTACCTCATAATGAATATCATTTGAAAACGGAGGAATAAAAAATGGCATTTTTTTAGGAAGAATAGCCGAATCTGGTTTTAAGAAAACTACGGGGTTTTCTGGTCTTTCGTTTGCTAATTCTTCTATATGTTTTGCGTAATTACGCCCTATACAAATTATTTTCATAAGCCCCTTTTAATTTCCCCAAAGGGGAAAAATCATACTCTTTTATTTTTATAATTTACTCAAACTAATCCCCTCCCTTTGGGAGGGTTAGGATGGGCTTTTAAGGTATCCACGTTTTAGGAAAATTTGGCTTACGTTTTTCTAAAAACGCATCACGTCCTTCTTTCGCTTCATCTGTCATATATGCTAAACGAGTTACCTCACCTGCAAATACTTGCTGACCAACCATTCCATCATCCGTTAAGTTCATTGCAAACTTCAACATTTTTATTGAAGTTGGTGATTTTGCTAAGATTTCCTGTGCCCAATCAAAAGCTGTTTGCTCTAATTCATCATGAGGAATTACGGCATTTACCATTCCCATTTCATACGCTTCTTGTGCCGAGTAATTTCTTCCTAAGAAAAAGATTTCACGAGCTTTTTTTTGCCCCACCATTTTCGCTAAATATGCTGAACCATACCCTGCGTCAAACGACGTAACATCGGCATCAGTTTGCTTAAAAATAGCATGTTCTTTACTCGCCAAGGTTAAGTCACAAGTTACATGCAAACTGTGTCCACCTCCTACTGCCCAACCTGGAACCACGCATATTACTGCTTTTGGCATAAAGCGAATTAAACGTTGTACTTCTAAAATATTTAATCGGTGATACCCGTCTTCTCCCACATATCCTTGGTGTCCACGTGCATTTTGATCTCCTCCAGAGCAAAAACTCCAAACTCCATCTTTAGTAGATGGGCCTTCTGCTGATAATAATACAACTCCAATATTGGTATCTTCGTGTGCGTCATGAAACGCATCCAATAATTCTGAAGTAGTTTTTGGTCGAAACGCATTACGTACATTTGGTCTGTTAAATGCTATTCTCGCAACGTTGTGTGACTTTTTATAGGTAATATCTTCGTACTCTTTGGCAACTTTCCAGTCTGGTTGTATCATAATTTTAAAATATTGTCGTTATTTAGTTGTACAAAAATAACATAATAACTTTATTTTTCTTTTCTATATTTGAACGATATAATTTACCCCGAATATGAAACAAGTATATTTATTATTTGCCTTATTAATTAGCACTAGTCTTTTTTCTCAAGAAGTTATTACTCAGAAAGTCAATTCAAAAGAATTAGGAAAAGATAGAAACATAAAAGTCTACCTTCCTAAAGGATATGATTTAGATGAAACCACTAATTATCCGCTAGCTATTGTTTTAGGTGATGAGTACCTTTTCGATTTATATGTAGGTAATGCCAAGCTTTATGCTAATGTTGATAAGGCGCCAAGGCAAATTGTTGTGGGAATTGATATGAAAAACACTTACGGAAAAGATATTTCTATCATCCCTTCCAATAATTCCTTAACCACTTCAGGGGTGCATTTTTTTAATTTTATTAAACATGAATTGATTCCTTTTATGGAAGGAAACTTTAGGACTTCTCCTTTTATGACAATTGTAGGTGAAGGGAAAGCTGCTAATTTCATCACTCATTATTTAAAAGACGAAAAGCCTGTTTTTAACTCATACATCTGTATTACTCCTGATTTTCCACAGTTTGCTCCTGCAATAATGGAGTCGTACTCTCTTAACAGACTAGGTGCCATCGATAACACTTACTTTTTGTATACTAGTAATAATAAAAAATACATCGACACTAATCAATACAATCGATTTAGTGATATTAGAACGTTGTTGACGTCCTATGAAGCTAAGAACTTTAATGTTGTTTTTGATGAGTTTGATTCTTCTCCAAGCTATTTAGCTATGATTGGAGAAACTATTCCTAGAGCTTTTACACAAATGTTTAGCTTATATTCTAAAATTACTAAGGAAGAATACGAAGCAAATGTTAAAGATTTAGCTCCTTTAGATGCAATTAAGTATGTGGAGAAAAAATATTTAGACATTCAGTATCTATACGGTTCTAACTTAAATGTTCGTTTGGAGGACATTTTTGTTATTGAAGATATTGTAATTGACAGACAAGATGGTGATTATTTACGAGTTTTAGGTGATTTTGTGATGATTAAATACCCTGATTCTCACATGGGTGACTTTTACATAGGTAAATACCATGAGCTTGGAAAAGACTACGAAAAAGCAGACTTTTACTACAAAGCTGCGTATGGTAAAATGGATCCTTCGGACCCTAATGCCAATGCTTTTTATGAAAATATTAAACGAGTCAACGATTTAATGGGTAGTAAAAAGAAAGAAAAAATTAATACAGATGAAGAACTTATAGACGAAGAAGGACAAGAATAGGTTATTTTAACACTATTCTGTCTTCTTGTAATGCTATTTTTTTACTCTTATACAAACTGCCAATAGCTCTCTTGAATGCTTTTTTACTCATTTGTAAGTGAAATTTGATTGATTCAGGAGAGCTTTTATCTGTCAACAACAAAAAGCCTTTTTCTTCTAGTTTTTTTAGGATAATATCGACGTCTGAATCAATTACGTTTTTAAAACCTTGCGGACGTAGTGAAACATCTATTTTTTCGTCTTCACGCATCTTTTTAATATACCCTACTGTTCGCATTCCTTCCTCTACATCACTAAAAACTTCATTGTTATACAACAGGCCTTCATACGCTTCATTAATTAATACTGAATACCCTAAAGCGGTTTGAACACCAATTACTAAATCGACCTTGTCACCTTCTTTTAATTCCATCTTATACGTTTTTAAAATAGTTCTTTAAAACTACATCATTTATTTCTTTTGGAGTAAAAACCTCCATTATTTTTGGTTGATTCGACTCAGCATAAAACGAAGTCAAACTACTTTGTAAGTTCTTTAAATCTTTTATTTGAACATATTCAAACCCGTACGTTTTTGACAAATATTCTGCTGTTAAATCGTGAGGTGTTTCAAAGTACCTTGCCGCATTTGTTGTTAATGGTCCTGGGATATATCTAAATATCCCCCCGCCTGCATTGTTTAAAATAATAATTCTAAAATTTTTCGGAATATTGGTATTCCACAATGCATTGCTATCGTAAAAGAAACTTAAATCTCCTGTTATAAATACTGTTTGATTTTTTGAAGCATGGGCTGCTCCTACTGCTGTACTCGTACTTCCATCAATTCCGCTTGTTCCTCGATTACAAAATACTCTTAGCGTAGGGTTTACATCAAACAATTGCGAGTATCGAATAATTGAACTATTGCTAATTTGTACTTGTGAAGCATTAGGAATGCTTTCTAAAATAATTTCAAAAGATTTTAAATCTGAATATTCACAATTTTTCAAATACTCCTTATGCTTTACTGCTCTGAGTTCTTTTTCTTCTAACCATCTAGGTTGGTAATCACTTTCAACACTTGTCTTCTCCTTAGAAAGACTTGTTAACAAGGTTACAGGTTTTACTTGTAAAAACTCTGACAAACAGTGATACGTATCCATTGCCTTTAACTCATCAACATGCCAATGATGTTTGGGCTGTAATTTTCGTAAAAACTGTTTAATTCTTTTAGAAATCACCATTCCTCCTAAGGTAACTAATACTTCAGGTTGTAACTCTTTATATTCTTCTTCAGTTAACTTAGAAATTAATTTATCTATGCTATTGATAAATTTAGGGTGGTATATGTTTGAAGTCGTTTCTGTTAATACCAAAACAGAAGTATCTTCTGCATATACATTCAATATTTTTTGAAGTTCAGTATCTGGAAAATGACTTCCTACCAAAATCATTTTTTTAGTTGTAGAATTCCAAATAGGGAGCAACTTATCTAAATCAACAAACTGTTTCTTTTTACTTGCAATAACACTTGAAAAGTCAAAAAATGTCAGTTCTTCTACTGTTTCATATAAAGGCTCATCAAACGGAACGTTGATATGAACTGGCCCTTTTTGAGTGATTGAAGTCTGTAATGCTTCAATTAATAAACTGATATTATTTTTTAACTGACTTTCTTCTTCTATCAAATTAGCCGAAAACAAAATGTGATTTTCAAACACATTCTCTTGACGAATGGTTTGTCCGTCACCAATATCTATTAAATGTTTAGGTCTGTCTGCTGAAATTACAACTAGTGGAATGTTGCTATAAAAAGCTTCTGCTATCGCAGGATAATAATTCAATAAAGCCGAACCAGAAGAACATACAATAGCTACAGGTTGTTGTTTTTGTTGTGCTATTCCCATTGCAAAAAAGGCTGCACAACGCTCGTCTACCACGCTTAATGCATTAATTGCTGGATGATTTGAAAATCCAACAGTAAGTGGAGCATTACGAGAGCCTGGAGAAATCACGACGGTATCAATATTAAATTGATTACAGGCTGAAACTACTAATTGTGCGAGTTCTTTTTTTGGGTACATATCTTTTAAAAAATGAGATTCCCGCTTTCGCGGGAATGACAAAATACTAAAGCCAACTTCGTTGGTTAGTTTCCTTTTTTATAATCTGCTAAGAATTTAGCTAAACCAATATCAGTTAAAGGGTGTTTTAATAATCCTTCAATAGCACTTAAAGGTCCAGTCATAACATCAGCACCAATCTTAGCACAATCAATAATATGCATTGTGTGACGTACAGATGCTGCTAAAATCTCAGTTTCAAATGCATAATTATCAAATATCTGACGGATTTCAGCAATTAGGTTTAAACCGTCTGTAGAAATATCATCCAAACGACCAATAAACGGAGATACATACGTTGCTCCTGCTTTTGCAGCCAACAATGCTTGTCCTGCTGAGAACACTAAAGTCACATTCGTTTTAATTCCTTTATCAGAAAAATATTTACATGCCTTTATACCGTCTTTAATCATAGGTAATTTCACTACGATTTGAGGATTTAAAGCAGCTAAGGCTTCTCCTTCTTTCACCATTCCGTCAAAATCAGTAGAGATTACCTCAGCAGAAACATCTCCTTCTACGATTTCACAAATTGCTTTGTAGTGATTGATAATATTACCTTGTCCTGTTATTCCTTCTTTAGCCATTAACGATGGGTTTGTTGTTACCCCATCTAAAATACCTAAAGCTTGTGCTTCTCTAATTTGGTCTAAGTTAGCAGTATCTATAAAAAATTTCATTTGTATATTTATTATGTAGTTGTGTTCTTATTCTTGATTTCCGAGAGAGTTCAACTCTCTACAAAACAACGCATAAAACAATATTTTATGCCTAATTTCATTTCATTACAAATCGTTTGCGAATTTACAATTTATAATGATTCATTAGTAGTTTTTCATAAACTTTATCAGGCAGTATTCTTTTTAACACAATTGAAAATTTCTCCATAAATCCACCTATTTTATAATGTATTTTAGGGTTCTTGCTTTCAATAATTTTATAGATTGCTTCTGCCATTAGTATTGGGTCTGCTCCAGAATTGACATGAGCATCCATCAATGCTAAATTTTCAGCATATTTTTCTTTGTAAGCCGAGTTTTCAAAAACAGGGGTATGGTATCTTCCAGCTGCAATATTTGTAGCAAAATCTCCTGGAGCCACATTTACTACTTTAATCCCAAATTTTTTTACTTCCATACTCAACGCTTCTGTTACCAGCTCTAACGCTCCTTTACTGGCCGAGTAAATCCCTCTAAAAGGCAATCCCATATACCCAGCAATTGAAGTTGTATTGATAATTGTTCCCGACTGCTGTTCTCTCATATAAGGCAGCACTTCTTTAACCACGTCAATTACTCCAAAAAAGTTTGTATTAAAATTTTCTTTCATTTCTTCTGTTGGAGTATCTTCAATAGGACCTGTAATTCCTTTTCCTGCATTATTTATCAACACATCAATCTTTCCTTCAGCAGCGATTACTTCTTCTACAGCTTTCTTAATAGACTCTTGATTGGTTACATCTAATGCTACCATTTGAAATGGAGTCGTTACTTTTTGTGGATTCCTACTTGTTCCGTAGACTTTAAACCCGCTATCATGTAAATAGGTAGCTATTGATTTTCCTATTCCTGAAGAAGCTCCTGTAATGAAAACTGTTTTTGACATTGTTCTTATTTTAAGCAAATATCTTAAAGTTAGCTTCAATAAAAAAACTTTAAAACTTATCTTAGCGTTTTATCTCTCAAGAACAAATACTATGCATAAAAAAACATTTTCTTTATCTGTTTTTATAACATCTTTAGCAATTTTAATTGCTGGATGCTCTTCTTTAACTGCTCAAAAAAGTTCCTCGTTATTTTCAAAAAGCGAAACGTTTACACGCCAAGATTCTTTGCGTGGTTCTATTACTCCTGAAAGATCGTGGTGGGATTTAACTTATTACCATCTTAATATAACCGTTAATCCTGACAAAAAGTTTATTAAGGGAAAAAACACCGTACAATATACGGTCTTAAAACCTCATCAGGTTTTACAAATAGATTTACAGCCTCCTTTAAAAATAACCAAGGTTATTCAAAACAATAAAGAGCTACATGTTATTTCTGAAGGCAACGCACACTTTATTCAACTACAATCTCCTCAAAAGAAAGGTGCAATAAATGCTGTTGATGTATATTATGAAGGAAAACCTAAAGAGGCCATCAGAGCTCCTTGGGACGGTGGTTTTTCATGGAAGAAAGACAGTAATGGCAATCATTTTATTGCCACTTCTTGCCAAGGATTAGGAGCCAGTGTTTGGTGGCCTAATAAAGATCATATGTATGACGAAGTAGATAGTATGGCTATTAGTGTTCGCGTACCTAAAAACTTAATGGATGTTTCTAATGGACGTTTGCGTAATATCGAACAACACCATGACGATACAACTACTTACCATTGGTTCGTAGACAATCCTATAAACAACTACGGAGTAAATGTTAATATTGGAGATTACGTACATTTTTCTGAAAAATATGAGGGTGAAGACGGGCTGTTGGATATGAACTATTACGTGTTGCGTGACAATCTTAAAAAAGCCAAAAAGCAATTTAAAGATGCTCCTAAAATGATGAAAGCTTTTGAGCATTGGTTTGGTAAATACCCTTTTTATGAAGACGGATTTAAACTGGTGGAAGTTCCCTATTTAGGAATGGAGCATCAAAGCTCTGTTACGTATGGAAATCAATACCAAAATGGGTACTTGGGTAGAGATTTATCTGGAACTGGTTGGGGATTGAAATTTGACTTTATTATTATTCACGAAGCAGGTCACGAATGGTTTGCTAACAATATTACGAATGTAGATATTGCCGATATGTGGATTCACGAAAGCTTTACAGCCTATTCTGAAAACTTATTTTTAGATTATTACTATGGTAAAAAAGCTGCTGCCGAATATGTTATTGGAACACGAAGTTCTATTCAAAATGACAAACCAATTATTGGTCATTACGATGTAAACAACGAAGGTTCTGGAGATATGTATTACAAAGGAGCAAATATGCTTCATACAATTCGCCAATTAATAAACGATGATGAAAAATGGCGACAAATTTTACGTGGTTTGAATGCTGATTTTTACCACAAAACGGTAAGCACTCAAGAGGTTGAAAAGTATTTAATTGAAAAGTCTGAAATTGATTTAAGTAAAATATTCGACCAATATTTACGTACAATAAAAATTCCAGAGTTGGAGTATACACTAAAAAACAACACCTTAAAATACCGTTGGAATAATGTTGTTAAAGGATTCAATATGCCTATCAAAGTAACTATTGATGGAAAAGAGGAGTTTCTGAATCCTACTGAGAATTGGCAAACAAAAACTATTGAAGGGAATGTTATTGAAGTTGACAAGAATTATTACGTTAACTCTAAATCCGTTTAAAATAGCTGTATCCTTAATTAAACGATTCTTAAAAAGTTGTACACTTACCTCCAAAAACTGTTCTTAATTGACGGATTAGGAGCAGTTCTATCTGCTTTTTTATTGAGTGTTGTACTAGTAAACGTTCAAAATATTATTGGCATCCAGTTTCTTATCTTTACTTACTAGCTGTTTTGCCCATAATTTTTACTGCTACATAAAAACACATCGTAAACTAAAGTCTTTTTTTACAAGGGATTGCGATAGCAAACCTGTTCTATACTTCCTTCCCTATTGGAGTAGCATTCTATCACTCGAAAACCCTCACTCGCTTGGGCTGGACTTATATATTAGTTGAAACTTTAACCATCATCACTCTGTCAATTTTTGAACTTAAGGTAGCGAAACAGCTTACTCAGAATTAAATAAAAAACTCGAACCTTACAAGGTTCGAGTTTTTTTTATGATTATAGAGTGTTTTTTAATAATCTAATCTTTTTAAGTAGTCCAGTTTTTCTTGCCAAAGGTCTAACTGGTCTTTAAACTCTTGAATTCCTTTACGTACATTTTGTACCAAAGGGTTATCTTCTGTAGCATTAGAAATAAAGCTTAAATTATTTTCTAACTGCTGCATTTCTCGCACAGTTTCATCTATTTTCTTTCTGATAAAGAACTGCTCGCTATCTAACTTCCTGAAATCTTCTTGTGCTAAATACGTATCAATAACCCCCTTAAATTTCATCATTTCAATATCAATTCTGCTCATATCTAATTTATCGAGATGTGCATCCATTGCTTTATTGAATTTTTCATCTAAGTAGCGTGCATTTCTTGGCAATGCCCCTAACGCTCTCCAATCTGCTAAGGCTTTTGCTACATCTTCTTCGGTTGAGATTTCGGCAGTTTTAATTTGCTCTACAAATTCTTTCTTAGCCTCTACTACTACTAATTGTTCTTTATTTTCCTCGTTCTTGCGAGTGTGCAACCTGTCGAAATAGTGGTTACAAGCGTTTTTGAATCGTTTCCATATATCGTCAGAAAATTTTCTAGGCACGTGCCCTATTTTCTTCCAATCTGCTTGAATACGCTTCATGGTATTGGTCGTTTCGCTCCAATCGTCACTATCTTTTAAGCTCTCAGCAAGCTCTACCAATTCCATTTTTTTTCTTAAATTCTCATTTTGTGCGCTTTTTTCATGCTTGTAAAAAGCATTTTTTGCGGAGTTAAATTTTTTAGTAGCCGCTTTAAACTCTTGCCAAACAGCTTCACTTTTACTGTATGGTAATTTCCCTATATCAAAGTATTTTTTTCGCAATTTTTCTATCGCAACAATACTCTTTTGCCAATCGTTGTGCGTTTTATTGTTCGAGGTATCATAAGCCTTAATTTCTGCTGCCACTGCCAATTTAGCATCAATCATTTCTTGATGTTTAGACTTCAACTCTCGATAATGCTGATGACGTCTATCATGAATTTTTTTAGTTGCTTCACTAAACCTACCCCAAACATCTTCTCTATGCTCTCTTGATACAGGTCCTACATCTTCTTTCCACATACGATGTAATTCTTGCAGTTCTTTAAAAGCCACATTAACATCTTCTACCTCACTCAAAGCCTCTGCTCTTTCAATTAATCGTAATTTTTCTTCTAAATTATGTTTAAAGTCTAACTCTCTAAAGTCTTTATTTAAGTGTAATAAATCGTAAAAACGTTCTACATGATGGTGGTAAGTTCTCCAAGTATCATTGTACTTTGTTTTAGGCACAGCTCCAACATTTTTCCAACGATTTTGAATTTCTTGAAAATCATTATACATCGTTTTAGGGTCAGCATCTTTGATTAAAGATTTTAATTCTTCAATTAAATTGTTTCTTCTGTCTAAGTTTTCTTTTAATTGTTTTTCTAACTGAGAATAATACGCATCACGTTTGCTTTTATATTCGCCTAATAACTTATTGTACTCTGTTTTTACTGGGCTAGAAAACTGAAAATCTATAGAATTTCCTCCTTCTGCTAGAAAAGCTTCTTTTTTCTTAGCCAATAAAGCTCCAAACTTTGAATTAAATGCTATTTTAATCGCATCTACGTTAGATTTTAATTGTTGAATTGGATGGCTTTTTAGTAATTTTTTTAATTCATCTACCAATTTTTCTAACTCCATCGAAGCATAATCAAGCATAGGAATTTCGTGCTTTTCATCTGCTTTTTCAGATTCATTGGCTACTTCATTTTCAACTTCATTAACTGCATTTTCAGTTTCCCTACTAACCTTCGATTGCTCTTCTGTAATTGGCTTTTCTACTTTCTCTTCGTTATTTTCTAACATATCTACAATGTTTAAGTTCCTTTGATTTAGATTATAAAGATAAGGATTCTTAGAGAATAGCAAATTTTATTTTAGTTTTTAAAATTTCAGCTATTGTTCCATATTTTCCAAGCTTTTTCGGCTTGAAGCTCTAACATTTCTAATCCGTTTTTTATGGTTGCTCCTCGTTCCTTGCCCTTTCCTAAAAAAGTGGTCTCCGACGGATTGTATATTAAGTCGTATAATAGGTGGTTATCTGACAAAAATTCGTATGGAATATTGGGACAATTCTCTACATTCGGATGTGTACCTAACGGTGTACAATTTACAATTACAGAATGAGATTCAATAAGTTCTTTGGTAACATCTTGATATGAGATTTGCTTTTTTCCATCAGGGGTTCTAGATACATATTTATATTTCACTCCTAAACTTTCAAGTACATAGGCTACTGCTTTTGATGCTCCTCCCGTTCCCAATATCAAGGCTCTTTTATGGGATTTCTTTAGCAAAGGTTTTAACGACTTCTTAAATCCATACACATCTGTATTATATCCTTTTAACCTTCCTTTTTTAGTTATTTTAATAGTATTAACGGCTCCTACTTTTAGGGCTTTCTTATCTATTCTATCTAAAAAATTAAAAACATCGAGTTTGTAGGGAATGGTTACATTCATTCCTCTTAAGCGCTTTTTGTTTTCTTTTATTTTTTGAGGTAGTTCATGTATTGATTGAATATCAAAATTGACATACTCATGATTTTTCAATTCTAATTTTTCAAATTTTTCGGTAAAGTATCCACGAGAAAATGAGTACGAAATGTTCTTTCCTACCAAAGCATATAACTGCTTATTTTCTTTTTTGGTCATAAAAATCAATTATTAATATTAAAGCGATTCCAATAATAATAAATCCAATTGATATCCATGTTTCTTGATTATTAAAATTGGGAATAAACCTCTGGTAATTTTCTATAATTTTGTTTCCACTTTGATCTAGCAAAAACACTCCTTCTTCTTTTTTATAAATGGTTTCTTTCCATGGCCAAACAACTCCTAATGACCCTGTAATAAACCCGATGATAATTGCTGTTACAATTTGATGCCATCTTTTTAAAACATATCCTAAAACATGGGAAATAGACACAAGTCCAAAAGCTGAACCTGCTGTAAAAACTCCTATAATTTTTAAGTAACGAACTTTTGCTTGGTTATTCAGTACTTCAAAATTTCCCGATAAGAGATTTGTAATTACGTTGCCTAAAACATTTACACTATCTACCAATAACAGCACATAATTCCCTAATAAAATGAGAATGAATGAACCCGAAAGCCCTGGTAATGTCATCCCAGAAACCCCTATAATACCACATAAAAACACAAACCAAAGGTTATCATTTTCTGTAGCAGGTGTCATAAAACTAATAGAAATCCCCACCGAAGCTCCAATAACTAACCCTAAAACCGTCTTAAGTTTCCAATCTCCAAAATCTTTCGATATATAGTAAATAGAGCCTATAATCATTCCAAAAAACCATGACCATACATATAATTGGTAGTTTCTCAAGAAGTAATCTAAAATAAGAGATACACTAAAATAGCTAAACATACTACCTGCCATTACCCATACTAAAAACTGTAAATTGGTATAGCTTCCAAAGCTTTTAAATCGGCCGTTAAACAACAACTTAAATGCTTTGCCATTTATTCTTTGAAAAGTATAAATAAGTTCTTCATAGAACCCCATTACAAAAGCTACCATACCCCCTGAAACTCCTGGTACTTTATTAGCTCCCCCCATTATCAAGCCTTTTAAAAAAAGGGTTATTTTTTGTGATAGCGTGCGCTCTTTATACATGCGGTTTGATTAGAACGCTAAGTTAGTTATTTTCTAGTGCTTTTTTACCGCTAATTTTTCTAGCAATAAAATAAGTGCAAAACCAAGTAAAGCCAGGATCATTGCATACATTAACTGCGGATTTCCGTCGTAAGAAAAAGGAGAAATAGACAGCTCATTAAAAGGGACTTGCTCACCATGTGAATTCGTTCTGTAAGTCAATACTTTTTTCCAAGGCCAAATTTTATTTAACGAACCTATTATAAATCCTGTCAACACAACTAAGGTATAGTTTTTATAATTTAAAAATAGGTATTTTAAAACTCTTGAAAATAGTAACAGCCCTACAATTGCCCCTAAACCAACAAATGTTATGGTTGTAAAATCACGGTTGTTTACGGCTGCTAAAACGGGTTTATAAGCCCCTAATAACACCAATATAAAAGATCCTGAAATACCCGGTAAAATCATAGCACAAATAGCTATGGCACCAGCTAAAAACATAAACGACATTGAAGAGTGTTCTGCAACTAACGGGTTAAGTGTTGTGATATAATAAGCCAATATAGCTCCTAAAATTAACAGCACTCCTGAAACGAGATTCCATTGAGTAACTTGTTTTGCTATATAAATAACGCTTGCTAATACCAGCCCAAAGAAAAAAGACCATACTAAAATTGGGTGGTGTACCAATAACCAAGAAATCATTTTTGCCAATGAAACAATGCTAATAAAAATTCCAACAAAAAGAGCTGCTAAGAAATTACCATTTACCTGTTTCCATGCTGATTTAAAACCTTCATTTTTAAAAGTTTTAAGTAACTTTAAATTAATATTGCTAATAGAACCTAATAGCTCTTCATAAATTCCTGAAATAAAAGCAATAGTACCTCCTGAAACACCTGGAACTACATCGGCGGCTCCCATAGCCATACCTTTTAACATGATTACAAAGTAATCCTTAGTTGTTCTATTCATAAAATAGTTTGGTTATTTATCTTCTTTAGATTTAAAGTGTATCAAGCCCTTTTTCTTTGGTTTTAAGGTGTCTTTTTTTACTTCTTTCTTTTTTGTTTTTTTATGTAAACCTAATTTTTTTCCTAGATCGCGCAAGTTATTAAAATTAACTTGATATGAAATACCAACTCCTTGTGTATACCCTTCTTCTTCGGTAGAGTACTGTACTTCATTTTGACGGTTAAAAACCGTACCTCTTAGGTTCCCTTCTTCATTTAAAAGAACCTCCACTTTTACTTCTCCAACCACACTGGTTTGAGTATTGGCCCCAACTGGAACTCCAACTTTTCCATTAACCAATACGCGATCACTTAACTGTGTTGAAACCGACACATCTACTTGATCATCTGAATTAAGATTGTTTACATTCCCTCTATCTCCTTGGGTATATCCTACTCCTAACTGAAACTTATTTCCGTCGCTATTTAACATATTTGTCAAAATTCCTGAAGCTATTTCTGAAGCGGTTCCTGTAATTCCTGAACTTGCACTACTTCCAATGGCGTCTGGATTATAAAAGGTACCAAAAGCTAACAAGAACGAGAAGTGCTGCATTTTGGTATTTAAATCATTCTCATTCAAAATAAACTCTAACTCAGAACTTACAGTTGAATTTGCATTGGGAATTTTAATATCAAACTCTTGTTTTGAACTAAACAACCCACCTGTAATTTTCGTGTATAAATCAATTGGAATTTTACGATTTGAATTGATATTATCTAACAATTGTGCTGGATTTGCTTTGGTTCTGTATACTGCTGTAATATCTAAATCTGCTTCATAAGGGTCTCCATTCCAAGAAATAGTTCCTCCTTTTTGTACAATAAAGGGCTTGGTTATCCCTGCATATTTAAAGTTATAGAAACCATTATCTACAGTAAAGTCTCCAAACATATTAAACTTACCTCGTGTATCAATATCTATTCTTAAATTTCCTTCACCACTTCCTTTTAATTCACTTCCCGAAACTTTGTCTATTACTACCTGAGCGACTGCATCTTTTGTTACTGCCAAATTAAGCCTTAAATCAAGACCTTTGATATCTCCAATAACTTTTCCTTTTGTTCCCTCTTCTTCCTCTCCTGTTTTAAATCGGATTAGCTTGTAATTATCTATCGTTTTAACATCACTTAAGGGAATTACAAACAAGGTTCCTTTATTTGTTTTTCCATTCACTTCAATATCTAAATAACTGGTAAGCCCTCTAATTTTAGCTTCACCATCTAAAAATCCAGTTCCGTAATATTGAGATTCTTCCGTTTCTTGTGTGTCTAAAATCAATAAGTTTCGGGTATTAATATCAAAATTTAAAAACCAATCTTTAAAGTTTTGATGTACAATACTTCCCGACAAATCTCCCTGAGTTAGGTATTTTGTATCTTCTAGAATAATGTCTTTTAAAATAAATTCTTGTTTGTCTAAAACAATACTTGTATTTCCTTTTAAATCAAAATCTACATTCAAATACGGAAAAGCTAATCCTGCATTTTCAAAATTTAAGACTCCGTTAAAGTCGGGGTTTCTCAAATAACCTTTTGCAGTAAAATCTCCTGTTACCTTTCCTCTAAGTTTAGACAAAACGTCTTCTCCAAGCGGACTGAAAGCTGCAATATCATACTCTTTCAGATAAATATCTAAATCTATAACAGGCCTGTCTTGTGAAAAATCGACCCCACCTGTAGCTGATATATGCTTTGCGTTTTCATTTTCTAGAGATATATTAACATTGTATTTCTCATAAGAATTCTCTCCTGTAATATTCAATGCTAAATTCCCTTGTGAGTAATCATTTATATAAAAATTCTCTACATACAAATTCCCTTCTGGGGCCAAGGTTTCGTTTTCTTGCTTAAACGCTAACCTTCCGTTTAATTTTCCATCTAGTTTTAAACTATCAATAGGGGGTAAAAAGCTCGCTAGTTTAACTTTGTTAAAATCTGCTTCTATATCTTTATAAGTACTATCTCTTACAATGCCTTTAAAATCTATTCGTTGCTCTCCAGATTTAAAAACAAAAGGACTAATGGTAAAATCATCTTTTTGCAAATCAAATGTTACTTTGTTATTTTTATCGTCATTTGGATTTACTTCCCAATCAAACCCCTTGTAATATAGCTTCGACTTTTGAATTCCTACAACAGATTTTTGAAATTCATTTATTGTATAAAAGAAATCTAAGCTAAAACTTTCTTCATAATCCTTTCCTCCTTTAAAAACCGATTTAAAAAATAGCGTATCATTTTTTGTACGGTTTAATAGGTTCAATTTTTCAATGTTATAGTACTTTGTATTTACTTTATTTGCGGTTAAGTGAGTACTGTATAAAGGGTTTTTATTATCCAACCTTAACACCACTCCTTCTATTATGTTTTTATATGCATTTATTTCAGGAGATTCAAACGTAAGTTTTAACGAGTTCTTGTCTGAATTGATACGTCCTTTTAATCGTGTATTCTTTCCTATAGAAATATTTGGTAAAAAAACATCAATTATTTGGTTATAAATTGTGAAATCAAAATCTAAAAACTGATTTGGCGCCACTTCATGCGGGCGATAGTTTGTGTATACACTACCTAAGGCATTTTGAGTGATAGGCAACAACTCTTCAAAAGAAAACTTACCTTTTACATATCCTTTCACAATATCTTCTGAATTTACTTCAATAGTTTTTATGCTATCTTTTACTGATGAATTTACTTCAAAACTCTTAAATGGATAACTTTGTTTTTGGTTGGTATAAATTAAGTTTTTAAAGGTTGCTTTTCCAATAATATCATCAAAGGTATTTCCAGAGATATTTAAATTGATGTTCCCCTTAAGTTCAGCAATACTATCACGGGTAAATAAGTTTGTTTTTTTCAAGTCTATTCTATCAACAGCAGCAATGAAGTCGAATTTGTTAATCTCAGATGAAAAATCCGCTAACCCTTCAAATTTCAGTTTAAAATTATCATCAGCTGCATTTAACAAACCATCAAACTTTTTATTTTGAAATTGTCCGTTTACTTGTAAGTTTTTATATTCATAATCATTAAAATACAGGCTACTTATTTTACCTATAATTATGGTGTTTATATTATCTACATTAAATCCACTTCCATTAACATCCGCTTTTAGTGAAACAGTTCCTAGAACTGGATCATTTGCAAAAACACCAAGATCAAAATTTTTAAACTCTACCTCTCCTGTGTACTCTGCTTTGTCAATATTATCAATATTTGTTAATTGAAGATCAGAGATTGCGGTTCCAATTTCAGATTTTACGGATACCGTAGCATCCATTTGTTGCGGAGTTACTTTTACGATTCCATTCAAAGTAAAATTCCCTAATCTTTGAAATTCTGTAGGTAACGTTCTTCCCAATAAATTTGGCAGTACACTTCGTAACTGATAATAATTAGCTGTTAGATTATCTAAATCGGCATCAAAAACAAAACCTCTACTTGTTTTAATAGCGTTTACAAATCCCATATTTCCAATAATCCTCATTCCTCCCTTCGAGTGTACTCTTACATTATTGGCACTAAAATTATTCAAGACGCCGTCAATATCTCCACTTATATACAGAAAATCGTGTCCACCAATTTCATTGTATAGTTTGTTTAAATCTCTTACTGAAACTACACTTTCTTGAAACTTAGCCTTAATTCTAACTTTATCATTAAAATTTACAAAGTCTTTTCGATTGTAGGCAAACCTAACTTCAGCTTGTAACTTTGTATTATTGTCTGTTGTTAAAGTTGTATTCTTAAAATCCATAAAGGATTTTGTATATGTAAAATCGGTAGCTAAATTTGATACATTTACCCCCCTATTTTCAGTAAAATACATGTTTCTTATTTTCATAGAAACATCAGGGCCTATAATAGAGAAATCGTTTAATTCTGCTCCTGCACGGTAGGCAGCAAACTCGAGAGGGGCCTCTTTGTTCTCATCCATTAACTTAAAAGTTAAATCTTCTAAAGAAATTTTATTACTCTTCAGAATAAACGGAGTAGCTATACTGTCTCTAGGCTTTCCATCTTCAAAACTATCTATAAAAATAGACATGTTATCATTGTTTTCACCTTTGTATGTTTTCATATAAAAATGAACACCGCTTAAAGATGCCTCTTCTAAATCTACTTGGTTTTCTAAAACACGCTTCGCATTCTGTATAGAAGTTGTTAAGTTGTTTACAAATATTAACGTGTCTTTATGATGATCTCGAATTTCAATTTCTTTTAATTGAATATTTCCAAACCATGATAAGTCAATTTTTCGTACAACAATATTGGTATTGTATTCCTTATTTACCCAATTCGTTGCTTGCTTGGCAAGTTGACTTTGTACGAAAGGTAAGGATAGTAAAATAAAAAGCAAGAGTAAAAAAAGTACTGTATACTTTAGTATTCTACCTATTATGTTTCCTAATCTTTTAATAATCCCGCTTATTTATAATCCTATTTAACAAAAGTAATCAGCAAACTGCAAAAATGCTGCCTTATTTTAAAGAAATGTTATTTTTAACGAAAATCTAACGTAATATCGATATTTTTGTACCCTAAATCAGAGAAGATTTGAGTACAGAAAACATCTATATTTTAGGTATTGAAAGCTCTTGTGATGATACAAGTGCATCGGTAATTTGTAACGGAAAAGTGCTAAGTAATGTTGTAGCAAACCAAGAAGTGCATGCCAAATATGGCGGTGTAGTTCCTGAGTTGGCATCAAGAGCGCATCAACAAAATATCGTTCCTGTTGTACAGCAAGCTATTGAGCAAGCAGGCATAACCAAAAACGATTTAAATGCAATTGCTTTTACTCGTGGGCCTGGATTAATGGGATCTTTATTGGTAGGAACTTCATTTGCTAAATCTTTAGCTTTGGGGCTGAACATTCCTTTGATAGATGTTAACCATATGCAAGCACATATTTTAGCTCATTTTATTGAAGAGGAAGGAAGTAAAATACCTCCTTTTCCTTTTGTTTGCTTAACCATTAGCGGAGGACATACACAAATTGTAAAAATTACCAATCATTTTGAAATGGAAATTTTAGGAGAAACAATTGATGATGCAGTTGGAGAAGCTTTTGATAAATCAGCTAAAATACTAGGGCTGCCTTATCCTGGAGGTCCTTTAATTGATAAATATGCTCAATTAGGCAACCCAAAAGCCTTTACATTTACCAAACCTAAAGTAAGTGATTTAGCGTTTAGTTTTAGTGGATTAAAAACTGGAATCTTATATTTTATTCAAAAAAATGTAAAGGAAAATCCTAATTTCATTCAGGAAAATCTTAATGATATTTGTGCCTCCATTCAACATACTATTATTGAAATTTTAATAGATAAACTTAAAAATACGGTAAAACAAACCAGTATTAAGCATATAGCAATTGCTGGTGGCGTTTCTGCCAATTCAGAAATACGAAAGCGTTTAACTTTAGCTGAAAAACATTGGGGTTGGACAACCTATATTCCTAAATTTGAATATACCACAGATAATGCTGCTATGATTGCCATTGCTGGATATTTAAAGTATTTAAACAACGACTATTCTGATATTTCTGTAACAGCTAAGGCCAGATTAAAAGTTACAGAGTAAACCTCTTTCATACTACAATGACGAACTTTAAAAACAGATTTTTATTTAGTATTACCTATTACTTTTTATGGGTAGTATATTTTTTACTCGCCCGCTTTTTGTTTTTAATATATTACTTTGATAAAACTTTTGAATTACGTTTTTTTACTGCTTTAAAAACATTTGTATACGGTATTCAATTAGATTTTTCTTTTGCGGCTTACTTAGCTGCTATCCCTTTTTTAGTCATCTTACTTTCCATATGGATTCCTAAAAAAGTGGTTGGTTACATTATTAAAGCTTATACTTTTCCTATTCTTTTAGTAATTAACCTGTTTATGCTAACGGATATATCTTTGTATAAATTTTGGGGAGTTCGTATAGATGTAACAGTTTTAAATTATATTAATACCCCCAAAGCAATGTTAGCTTCTGTAAGTACTTTACAGTTAATTGGCGGACTTTTTGCTTGGGCATTACTTTCGGTAATTACTATTTACTGTTTTAATAAGGTGTTGAACAAAGTCCTTAAGAAATTAAATAAAAGACATTTTTTAGAAGCTCCTATATTTTTACTGTTAATTGGTAGCTTAATTATTCCTATGCGAGGTGGTTTTGCTAATATTCCTATTAACCAAAGTAATGTATACTTCTCTAAAAATATGTTTGCCAATCATGCTGCTGTAAACTTTATTTGGAACTTCGCTAATACAATTAGTCATAAAACTGATGGTAAGAATCCCTACATTCATTATAAAAAAGATGTTGCTAAAGACATCATCAATAAAACTAAGAATCAACTTTTAACAGCTAATACAGATGCTATCTTAAATACTCAAAAGCCGAATGTTATTATCCTTATTTGGGAAAGTCTTTCAGCAAAAGCTGTGGGTGTATTGGGAGGTGAACCCGATGTGACCGTAAACCTAAACCAACTTGCAAAAGAAGGTATTTTGTTTACTAATTTCTATGGAAATGGGGACAGAACAGACAAAGGGCTTCCTGCTATTTTAAGCGGTTATTATCCTCAGCCTACAAAAAGCATCATGAAAATTCCGTACAAAGCAAGAAAGTTACCTATACTTACCAAAGAAATGAAAAAACTAGGATACAATACTAGTTTTTATTACGGAGGTGATAGCAATTTTGGAAATATGATTACCTATTTACGAAACGGTAAAATTGATAAAATTGTAGATGGAACGGAATTTGACAAAGATAATTGGAACTCAAAATGGGGAGCTCATGATCACATTTTTTTAGATCGATTTATGAAAGATTTATCAGATCCAAGCCTTAAAGAACCTTTTTTTGAAGTAGCTCTGACATTAACCAGTCACGAACCTTATGAATTTCCTGGAAAATATAAATTCGGTAAAAATTCTGTAGAAAATTTATACAGAAGCGCTCAAGCTTATACAGACAAGGCCATTGGAAAGTTTATTGAGGAAGCCAAAAAACAACCTTGGTGGGATACTACATTAATTGTTATTTTATCTGATCACGGACACCCATTACCTAAACATAAAGGATATTTTAATGCTCCTAAAAGATTTCAAATCCCAATGGTTTGGTTGGGCGGTGCTCTTAACAAAACAGGAATTACCATTGATCATTTTAGCGCTCAAAGTGATTTGGCGTATACTTTAACAGACATGTTGGGAGGTAAACCAGAACAATTTCAGTTTGGAAAAAATATTTTTAATACTTCTGAAAATCAATATGCACATTATGTTTTTAATAAAGGATTTGGTACTGTTTCTAAAAACGGAACTTTTGTTTATGATTATGTTAGCAACAAATCCGTTATACAAGAAGGTAATTATCAAGCTTTAGATTCTTTAGGAAGAGCTATTAGTCAGAACGCCTATCAAGATTTTTTAGATAAATAAAAGTTAATCTTTGATTGAGAAATAAATCGTTAAAATCCATTTCATTACTTTTACCCTATGAAATGGATTTTAACGTTATTTTTATTTACTTCTTTAGTTGTTGAGTCTCAAAAATTACCTGACGGTTTTTCATATATAAAAGAGGTATCTCCTACTATACAAGGTGAATTAAGATATTGTCATACCAATAATTTTATGGGGGTTCCAGTTAATGGATATGAAGAAAATACCCTTATAGCTACTACTCCCACTGCTAAAGCTTTAAAAAAAGTTCAAGATGAGTTAGCAAGTCAAAAATTAGGCTTAAAAGTTTATGATGCTTATCGCCCACAAACAGCAGTAAATCATTTTGTAAAATGGGCTCGGGTAATAAACGATACCCTAATGAAACAACAATATTATCCTGATGTTAACAAACGTCATTTGTTTAAGCTGGGATATATTTCTTCTAAATCTGGTCACTCAAGAGGCAGTACTGTCGACTTAACAATTATACACTTAGAAACGGGTAAAGAATTAGATATGGGAAGTCCCTATGATTTTTTTGGAGTTTCTTCTCATATTACTTATGAAAACCTTACCAAACAGCAAAAAAAGAACAGACAATTACTACAAAAAATAATGCGTAAACATGGTTTTAGGTCTTATAGCAAAGAATGGTGGCATTTTACCCTAAGAGCTGAGCCTTTCCCTAAAACCTTTTTTGATTTTCCTGTAAAATAACTAGTTTTAACTCTTTATTTTAAAATCACTTAAAAATCGGCATTATATTTGCTTAGATTTATTTCCAATGATGAAAATAATACCAACACTTCTAATCGTTTTTTTATGTAGCATACCATCACATGTTTTTGCACAGATGGATGGCACTGTTAGTGGTAAAAAAAAGGGAAACTCTACTTTTGGAGTGATTACTGCGCCAGCCAAAGAAGTAAAAAAACCAGAATCATTGGATTTTGGTAATACTAATGGTTTTAAGACTGCACATCAAAAACAACAAAAAGAACTTCAAAAAAAGCAAGCTCAAAAAGATATAGAAAATAAAGGGATCTTAACTAAGGCCAGAATAGCTGAAGAACAATACTTAAAAAATTTCAAACAGATTAATGGAATGTACCAATACCCTGTTATTGATCAAGATTTAGGGAGTTTTAGCACTAAGTCTAAAAGTGTTAATATTATCTGTAGAGACTATCAATATCCCGATGGGGACAAAGTTACAATCAGCATAAATGGTATACCTGTTGTTAGCAACCTTACCTTAAGACAAAGTTACCAATCTTTCAACCTTCCTTTAGATGAAGGCATTAATACTATAGAAATTATTGCTCTTAATCAAGGGACTTCTGGTCCTAATACCGCTGCTTTTAAAATTTACAATGATGCAGGCATGTTAATTTCTTCTAATGAATGGAATTTAGCCACAGGTGCTAAAGCCACGATTATTGTAGCTAAGGAGCAGTAATTGCACCTCTCTTTTTCATCTAAAACCTTTGATTAACTTTTAGTAATAACGTTTTTTAAATTACTAAAAACTACTTATTTTTGTAGCTACGTTTTGCAACAGGTAAAACAAACAAACATTTAAATAAACAACTAAAGTATATAATGAAAAAAGTCACCAAAGAAACCTATATCAACTGGTATAGAGATATGCTATTTTGGAGAAAGTTTGAAGACAAGCTAGCAGCAGTTTACATTCAACAAAAAGTTAGAGGTTTTTTACACTTATATAACGGTCAAGAAGCTGTTTTAGCAGGTTCATTACATGCAATGGATTTGACAAAAGATAAAATGATTACTGCATACCGTAATCACGTTCAACCAATTGGTATGGGAGAAGACCCTAAACGTGTTATGGCTGAGTTGTATGGTAAAGCTACAGGTACTTCTCATGGTATGGGAGGTTCAATGCATATCTTTTCTAAAGAATACCGTTTCTATGGTGGTCACGGAATTGTAGGAGGACAAATTCCTTTAGGTGCTGGTATCGCTTTTGGAGATAAGTACAAAGGTAGCGATGCTGTTACTCTATGTTATTTCGGTGATGGAGCGGCACGTCAAGGTTCTTTACATGAAACTTTTAACATGGCTATGAACTGGAAGTTACCAGTAGTGTTTATCGTTGAAAATAACGGGTACGCTATGGGAACCTCTGTTGAAAGAACAGCAAACCATACTGATATTTGGAAACTTGGTTTAGGGTATGAAATGCCTTGTGGACCTGTTGATGGAATGAATCCTATTAAAGTCGCTGAGGCTGTAGATGAAGCTATTCAAAGAGCTCGTCGTGGTGACGGCCCTACCTTCTTAGAAATGAAAACGTATCGTTATAGAGGTCACTCTATGTCGGATGCTCAACATTATCGTACCAAAGAAGAAGTTGAAGAGTACAAAAAAATAGATCCTATTACTCAGGTTTTAGAGATTATTAAAGAAAAGGAATACGCTACAGAAGAGGAAATCAAAACAATTGATAAGGAAGTAAAAGATATGGTTAAGGAATGTGAAAAATTCGCAGAAGATTCTCCATATCCAGCGCTTAATCAATTATATGATATGGTATACGAACAAGAAGATTATCCATTTATAAAATCTAAGTAAACAATGGCTACAATTATAAACATGCCTCGCTTGAGCGATACGATGGAAGAAGGAGTGGTCGCTTCTTGGCTAAAAAAAGTAGGTGATAAAGTTGAAGAAGGAGATATTTTAGCTGAAATCGAAACTGATAAAGCAACTATGGAATTTGAATCTTTCCACGAAGGTACTTTATTACATATCGGTGTTCAAGAAGGTGAAACAGCTCCTGTTGATAGTTTATTAGCTATTATTGGAGAAGAAGGAGAAGATTTTTCAGCATTATTAAACGGAAATACTTCTGCTCCTGCTGAAACAAAATCAGAAGAACCTAAAACCGAAGAACCTGAAACAGCATCTAGCAATGCTTCTATTCCTGAAGGAGTAAAAGTGGTAACCATGCCTCGTTTAAGTGATACGATGACTGAAGGTACCGTAGCTACTTGGTTAAAAAAAGTAGGTGATAAAGTTGAAGAAGGTGACATTTTAGCTGAAATCGAAACTGATAAAGCAACTATGGAATTCGAATCTTTCAACGAAGGTACTTTATTACATATTGGTGTTCAAGAAGGTGAAAGTGCTCCCGTAGATAGCTTATTAGCAATTATTGGTGATGCTGGTACTGATGTTTCATCATTGGTAGAAGCTCATAATGCTGGTACTTTGGCAAATACTGACGCTTCTGAAAAACAAGAAGAAGCTCCTAAGGCTGTAGAAAACAAAACAGAAACAGTCGCTGCTCCAGTTGAAACAGTATCTAATAATAAAGGAGGTCGAATTTTCGCTTCTCCTTTAGCTAAGAAAATTGCTAAAGATAAAGGGATTAATTTGGCAGATGTAAAAGGTTCTGGAGAAAATGGTCGTATCATCAAAAAAGATGTTGAAAACTATACTCCAGCTGCTAAAGTTGAAGCTCCTGTAGCTACAAGTGCAGCTACAACTCCATCAGCAGTAACAAATTTTGCAATTGCTGGAGAAGAAAACACTTCTGAAGTTAAGAACTCTCAAATGCGTAAAGCGATTGCTAAGGCATTAAGTAATTCTAAATTTTCTGCTCCTCACTTCTACTTAAATATAGAAGTAGATATGGACAATGCAATGGCTTCTCGTAAAACCATTAACGCAATTCCTGATACTAAAATATCTTTCAACGATATGGTTGTAAAGGCATGTGCAATGGCTTTGAAAAAGCACCCACAAGTTAATACTAGCTGGACAGATAACGACACGTTGTTCCACAGTCACATTCACGTAGGTGTTGCGGTTGCGGTTGATGAAGGCTTAGTTGTACCTGTAGTAAAACATACAGATGCTTTAAGTTTAACACAAATTGGTGCTGCTGTACGTGATTTGGCTGGTAAAGCTAGAAACAAGAAAATTACTCATGGAGAAATGCAAGGAAGTACCTTTACCGTTTCTAACTTAGGAATGTTTGGAATTGAGAGTTTTACTTCAATTATTAACCAACCAAACTCTGCAATTTTATCAGTAGGTGCCATCGTACAAAAACCAGTAGTTAAAAATGGAGAAATCGTTGTAGGTAATACAATGAAATTAACCTTAGCATGTGACCACAGAACGGTTGACGGTGCTGTTGGTGCTCAGTTTTTACAAACTTTAAAAACCTATATTGAAAATCCAGTTACTATGTTGGCTTAGTTTTCAATAAAACTATAAATAAAAAAGCTCGCGAATTGCGAGCTTTTTTTTGTTAATTAAATTAGGTGTTATTTTGAATTGATAATTTTGATTACCTCTTTTACCAATTGAGGAACCGATGCAGGATTTTGTCCTGTTACCAATCTTCCATCAACTTCTACATGTGCATCAAGAGGAGAGCTTGAGTAAAAGAAGTTTCCACCATGCTTTTCAATTGTCTCTCGAATTAAAAAAGGAAAGCTTTTAAAATACGCTCTATCTTTCTTTTCATGATCTTCAGGAAAACCATTGACACGTTTATTTTTCACCACATATTCTCCGTTACTTTTCTTTAAAAAAACAATTCCAGCAGTACCATGACACACTGCGCTGATAACTCCATTTTGGCTTTCATAAATATCCATAGCTATCTTTTGAATTTCTTTATTCTTAGGCACGTTAAACATCGCACTACCACCTCCCACATAGTAAATAGCTTTATAATCAAGCGAACGAACTTGCTTGGGTGTTTTAGTGTATTTTAAAGCATACATAAAATCACTATCGTATAAATATTTCTTCTTCTTTTTCTCTGAAGTATTCAAATATTTTAAAGGAATAGCACCTCCTTGTGGACTTATAATATCTATGTTAAAACCAGCATCTTTAAACATTTCATAAGCCACTATAATCTCATCAAAACTATTCCCCGTAGGAATATCAGTTCCTAAATAATAATCTGTGTTAGAAACTACAAATAAAATTTTATTTCCCGTTTCTATAGATGATTCTCTCGTTGCTGTTTTACTGATGATTTTCCATTCGTTAGTAAACTTCTTTAATAAAAAAAGATCAATAAATCTCCATTTACGGTTAGGTATTAAAATTTCAACTTTAGCAGTGGCAATATCATTAGTGATATCAATTGAAATGATTTCTCCTATCCTGCCATTAAACTCTCCTTTTTTATCCGCTGAGAAGAAATTTGTATACTGTTCTGGAGAATAACGCTTGAAGCCATTCTTTGTGGTTAAATAAAGTGTTGCATCTTTTGAAAAAGAGTTTTTTAATACCTGAAGTCTATTATATGAACTTCCGTTAATATAACTTTTAAGAGTTTCTTCTACAAGCTCTTTATCAGAAAGAGGTAAATTAGTATCTGGACGATCTAAACTTTCATAAAACAATCTATCATCAGAGACAAAGCTCTTATCGTAATTAATTACTTTTTGTTGTTTGTTTCCATAGGTATTAATTAGAAGTTCTTGTTTAATATCTTCTTTATCTTGTGAAAAACACGATAAAGAAAAGAGTACTGAAATGAATGTTGTAATAATTTTCATATTTAAAAGATTTAAATTTTACTTCAAATCTCCTAAAACAACTTTCTTTCTTGATGAAGTCTTATAATTTAGGCGTCCTAAATTATAATTGTGTACTCGTTAGTCTTCTAAAAACTGTTTTTGGTATTGCGCTGGTGTTAACCCAACAATTTTCTTAAACGTAGCATAAAAATTTGATTTTGAAGAAAAACCAGCTTCAAAACCGATGCTTTCTAAAGTAATTTTATGATTTTCTCGCAACAACTTCTTTGCTTCTTCTATTCTGTATTCATTTAAAAAACTTGCAAAGCTTTTTCCTAAGTTATCGTTTAAAAATTGCGATAATTTATGCGAAGATATTTCTATTTTAGACGAAACATCGGACAATTTTATATCTGTTGCTTTATATAGTTCTTCTTCTTTCATTAAAAAATCTAATTGTCTGTTTAACAAATCAGCTTCTTCGTTCACTATCTTCTTAGCGGAATACTTTTCTGGCAAATCTTTGAAAATAGACTCTCTATTTTTCTTAGAAAGAAATAGTAGTATTAATGCATAAAATACAATAGAGAAAGTAACAGTTCCCACAAAATAAAAATAAAAATACCCAACAATATAAGCTAGATAAATGAGTAGATTACTTAGATAAACAGCCATTATCCAAACTTCGGGAGTACTACAAGTATCTTTCTTTGAAAACATTTTCTTAAAAGTATTTTTTAAAATAAAAGCAGATAAAAGTATGTAAATACCCCAAACGACATAAATAAACTTTACAAAATAAGTGTTCCAAAAAAGAGCATCTATTGCATAAGGCTTTATAATGCCAACAATGATTATTATAAAAAATAAGAAGAAGAAATGAAGTTTCCAACTCAATGGAATTTTCTTCGTTTTTCTTACAGACGATTTGAGGTAAAAATACAGTGAGACTCCTATTAAAAAACAGGCTGATAAACCTATTTGAATAATCAGTAAGCTTCTTTCTTCTCTTGGTGTGAATATTGTGTAGACAGATTTCCCTATTCTAACTGTTAAAAAGAAAACTAGCAATCCAAATAAAAAATTAGGGACTCTTTTAACTCTTTCTATCAATAAAAAATACATACTGACCAGAAAACCATTAAAAACCCCCAAAGAACATATGAAAAATAAAACTGCCTTACCTAAACTCATTTTTGCTTATATAAAACGTAAAGATTAAAAAACAAATTTCAATCTACAAATCTTATTTACGCGAATGCTTCTTAAACCATTTAGCTATGTAAGGGACGTATAACAACGATTAAAAAGTATAAATATATTAGTAGATTCCTCCTTTATTTGCCTTCTAAGGCTTTACAATAAGAAAAACTGTTGCACTATAACTTTTCCTTAAAAAAAGGCATAAAAAAAACCTCAATCTAATCAAAGATTGAGGTTTGTTAAAGAAAGGCAACGCCCTACTCTCCCACCTGTGGCAGTACCATCGGCGCTAATGGGCTTAACTTCTCTGTTCGGAATGG
>NZ_JBLWTZ010000025.1:0-36016 GCF_048269885.1 Tenacibaculum sp.
TACTGCTGTAACTCTTGCTTTTTAATTGTTTTTTGGTATACTTTTCCTTCTAAGTTTTCTATTAGTTTTAAAGGACTTCCTTTTAATACCACTTGTCCTTGATTGATGATGGCCATATTGGTACACAATTCTTTAACATCCTCTACAATATGTGTTGATAAAATAACAATTGTATTTTCACCAACTTCGCTTAACAAGTTGTAAAACCTGTTGCGTTCAGCAGGATCTAATCCCGCAGTAGGTTCATCAACTATAAGTAATTTAGGACTGTTAAGTAATGCCTGTGCAATCCCAAAACGTTGCTTCATTCCTCCCGAATAACCATCTAAATTTCGTTTTCTCGCTTCGTACAAATTTGTTTTGTGTAATAATGCTTTTACCAGTTCATCTCGCTCCTTTTTATTGGTTATTCCTTTTAATACTGCCAAATGATTTAATAAGGCTTCAGCAGATACTTTTGGATATACCCCAAACTGCTGTGGTAAATACCCCAGTACTCTTCTCACCGCATTCTTATTGTTTGTAACATTTAAATCATCAAGTACTACAGATCCTTCATCAGCATCTTGTAAAGTGGCAATGGTTCGCATTAAGGTTGATTTTCCTGCTCCGTTAGGACCTAGTAAACCAAACATTCCTTTGGGAATTTCTAACGATACATTTTGCAGTGCTTTTATACCATTTGCATAGGTTTTACTTAAATTTTTAATGGTTAAACTGTTCATTTTTTAATTGTTTAATTGATATTGAACAAACCTAGCCTTACCCTTTATACTATTAAAAGTTATGTGATGAACCTACAGTGCTATGTGATACAAATGGTACTGTAGGCTATAAAAGTATTTTATCACAGTTAACCACATTCTTGTCCCCACAAAAGCAATGTTTGTCAACTAATTTGTGAGGCGTATTTTATTTGACTAATATTGACTTATGAATTTTAGAATTACGGATAAAAAGAAGGCTATTATAAAGCGTGTTTATAGCATAGTTCTTGTCTTAACAGGAGTTATCATTGTTGTTTTTAATGATACTTTTGGTAAGTTAGAAGGCTTTATAGAATTTATAACGCTCTACTTTTTAGTGGTATTTTCCACTTTCTTTTATTGGTTGTTTAAACAAATAAAGTCCATTATTCGATTGAAAAATGAAAAAACGAAAACGGAATTGATGCATTTAAAAAGTCAAGTAAATCCTCATTTCTTTTTTAATACACTTAACAACCTTTATGGTTTGGTAGGTAAAGATGCTAAAAAAGCACAAGAGCTTATTTTAAAACTCTCCGATATGATGCGTTACAGTGTTTATGACGGTGAAAAAGATACGGTGTTACTCTCTGAAGAAGTAACGTATCTACAAAACTATATCGAACTTCATAAAATGCGTTATCATAAAGCTATTGATATACAATTCAATATTGATATCGTAGATAACGATCATAAAGTAATGCCCCTACTTTTTATTATTCTTTTAGAAAATGCCTTTAAACACGGTGTAGAAAACTTGAGAAAAAGCGCTTATGTACATTTGAGTTTAACAGCTCGTCAAAATGCGATACATTTTGAAATTGAGAATAATTTTGACGCTACAGAAGAAAGTCAAGAAGAAGGCATCGGTTTGCAAAACTTAAAACGAAGATTAGAGTTAGTGTATCCTAAAAATCATACATTGACGACTTCTAAAACTGATGATATTTATTTAGCTAAACTAACTATTACAAACCTATGATTAAGTACATTATTGTAGACGATGAGCATATTGCCCACGATATTATAAAAGGCTAT
This sequence comes from Tenacibaculum sp., assembly GCF_048269885.1. Lineage (NCBI taxonomy): Bacteria > Pseudomonadati > Bacteroidota > Flavobacteriia > Flavobacteriales > Flavobacteriaceae > Tenacibaculum > Tenacibaculum sp. The sequence goes on from NZ_JBLWTZ010000025.1 coordinate 1,785, forward strand.
TGCGATTTATTACCCACTATGGAGTTTAAAAAGCATTGTTATGACGCTATTGAAGCTTTAGCATATCTAAACAAACATCAAGTAGATTTAATTTTCCTCGACCTGAATATGCCTAAACTAAAAGGATTTGAGTTTTTAAAAACATTAACTTCTCCTCCTAAGGTAATCGTTACTACAGCCTACCAAGAATTTGCTCTTGAGGGTTACGAGCTTAACATAGTTGATTATTTACTTAAGCCCTTTGGTTTTGAACGCTTTTTAAAAGCGGTTAATAAAGTAATTGATACACCTCAAAATAGTCAAATACTAAGCATTCCTAAAAGCAATACTGAAAACACCAACAGTATTTTTCTTCGTAGCAATAAAAAGTATATTCAAGTTACACTTAATACCATTCAGTATATTGAAGCAGCAGGGAATTACACCAAAATAGTGACCACCAATAATACGGTTACTATAAGAGAAAAGATATCCGATGTATTACAATCTCTACCAGAAAGTGATTTTTTACAAGTGCATAAATCGTTTGCTGTAACTAAAAAATATATTCACAGTATTGAAGGTAATAGAATTTTGATAGGAGATCATGTGATTCCTATTGGAAAAATGTACAAAATGAATATCGATAAATTATTGAGCTAATTACCCATCCTACCCCTAACCTTCTCATTTTCAATAAGCAAAACAATCTTATAGTCACTTAACAAAACTTTAACGACTATAAAAATAGTTTTATTACTATAACTATAGTTGTAGTAATAAAATAATACTATATTTGCTGCATGAATGAACTTACAAAAGCTGAAGAACAAATAATGCAATATGTATGGAAGCTCAACAAAGCTTTCTTAAAAGATATTGTAGAGCAATTTCCTGAACCCAAACCTGCCTATACTACCATATCAACAGTAGTACGTGTTTTGGTAAAAAAGGGGTTTCTCAATTTCGAAACCTTTGGTAAAGTACGACAATACTCACCTACTATTAGTAAAGAACAGTATTTTAAAAAGCATTTTAAAAATGTAATTGGTAGTTTTTTTAGTGGCTCTAAAAGCAAATTTGCTCTGTTTTTTACAGAAAATGAAGATTTTAACTTAACCGAATTAGAAGAAATTAAGAGTCTTATTGAAGATAAAATAGAAACCTTAAAAGAAAAAAATGACTAGTTTTTTAATTTATCTCATTCAAAGCAGTCTGGTATTTTCTTGCTTATACCTGCTTTATATTATTATAGGTAGCCGGGTAACGTTTCATCAAACAAACCGATTCTTATTACTCTTACTACCTGTGGTAGCTTTGTTAGCTCCGCTATCTTACTTGCTAATGTTGGAAGCGCCATCAACCATCATACAAATTCCTCAATTCAATGAATTTGTCGCAAATAGCGAGACTGTCTTAGTAGATACTATTGAAGAAACAAGTACACAAACCTATAATTTTAAAACCATCCTTTTCGGTTTATATCTACTAGGTTGTTCATTGGTATTTTTACGTATGCTACATTCTATTTGGTTACTTTTTCAATTAAAACAGCAATCAAAAGTTACACATAACGGTAATGCTCAATTAATACGCACCAATCATCACAGTACTTTTTCTTTCTTTAATTGGATATTCATTTCTAAACATGTAAATCCTTCAGAAAATAGATTAATCATAGCACACGAAAAAGCACATGTAGCATTAAAGCACTCGATAGATGTGCTACTTGCTGAAATCTATATAGTATTCTTTTGGTTTAATCCGTTAGTATATATGTATCGAAAATCGTTGAAATCGATACACGAATACCAAGCAGATAGTTGGGTATTAAATGGAGCTACTAAAACATCTAACTACTTAGCAGTTCTTTTACAAAACATCGAAAAAGAAACAGCAACTTCAAATAGCTTGTACAGCTATTTTAATCAATCCGTAATCAAAAAGCGAATAGATATGATCACAAAGAAGCCTACGGCTAAGGTGTACAAATTCACCTACTCAGTATTCATTATGGGTACTGTAAGTTTGTGTTTGGCATTTACGAAGCCAAACACAACTGAAAAATTGGTACCTGGTACTACTCCGCAATTAGCTAAGGAGTTGGTACTTGACCCTCCCACTCTTTTTCCTGTGCAAGGGAAAAGTAAAAAGGACATCAGTAGCTCTTATGGGAAGAGAAGAAATCAATTAAAAAATGGAAAAAAAATGATGCATAACGGTATTGACATCAAAGCACCAATAGGAACACCTATTGTTGCGACTGCCGATGGTGTTATTGCCAAAGCAGCTGACCAAAACAAATGGGGAAACCTAATTGTAATTGAGCATAGCGATGGGTACCAAACCTGGTATGCACACTTGCAAAAGTTCAACGTTACCAAAAACCAAGCTGTTAAAAAAGGAGATGTTATTGGGTATGTTGGTAATACTGGTGCATCTTTAGGTGCGCACTTACATTACGAAGTACATTATAAAGAAGCACAGGTTAATCCTATAAACTTCATTAAATAATAATGTATAACTAAAGCATTTCTCCCATAAAACTAATGGGAGAATTTTGTTTGATAACCTTTCCAGAATAAGAATAACACAATGATTAAAAACATATTACGAATTATACTACTATCTGTTTTTTTCTATAGCTCTATATACGCACAGTCTATCAGTTTTACTTTCGATGATGGTACTTTAGGTGACAGACCTGGCTATTCTTTTGAAAAATGGAACGCTCTATTGCTTCAAAAACTAAAAGACAACAATGTAAAAGCTACCTTATTTGTTACAGGGAGAGGTAAAGACAGTGAACGAGGAAAATATTTATTAGAATCTTGGAATAATGACGGACACAGTATTGCCAACCACACGTATACACATCCTAATTACAATAATCCTAAAGTAACTTTTGAACAGTTTAAAAATGAATTGCTAAAAAATGATAGCCTGATTAAACAGTATTCTAATTATCAAAAATATTTTCGATTTCCATATCTTAAGGAAGGCAATACCAAAGAAAAAGTTGAAGCTTTTCGCAAGTTCTTAACAGAACAACATTATAAAAACGGATACGTAACTATTGATGCTTCTGATTGGTATATTGACAGTCGTTTAATCAAAAAGTTACGTACTGATCCTTTGTTCAATATAGATAAATTCAGAAAATTTTACCTTGAACATCTATGGAGTCGCGCTCAATTTTATGAAAAGTTGGCTTTTGAACTTACAGGGCGACATGTTAAGCACAACTTATTGCTTCATCATAACCTTGCCGCTGCCTTATTTATAGATGATGTAATTCAACTATTTAAAGAAAAAGGTTGGAAAGTACTTTCTGCACAAGAAGCATATACTGATCCTATTTATACGCAAATTCCTAATAATGCAGGAGAGAGTTTGATATATGCGTTAGCTAAAGATTCTAAAAAATACGAAGGTAAATTGCGTTATCCTGCTGAAGATAGCAGGTATGAAAAGCAAAAAATGGATGATTTAGGCTTGTGATAAAACACAAAAAACTGCTTAAGAAAAATACTTAAGCAGTTTTAAATTAAAAATCGTTCATTGAAGAAAGATTAACAAATATAGTTCATGGTAGTAGGTTGATAACAACATACTTTTACACCGTCTTGGTAAATGTACGAACCATCTCCTCCACACTCTTTAGGGAAAGGAAAAGGGCCTCCTCCTTTGATGTTTTTTAATGTTGTTTTTGTTAATTCTTGAGATCCTTCTACGTTTAAAATCACTTTTTTCATTATAAAGTTTTTTGGGGTTAAAAATATTATTTCACGTCCCTAAAATAATCTTTAAAAAAAAGGTTTGCCACTAAAAAACCTTACTTTTGGTAAGGAAAAACCATACTTTTAATCAGACTTTGTCTTCCTCACAATCCTTGCTATTTTTTTTCTGGAAGCAACCAAATAAAAGCAACCACCAAATAACACAATAGCGCACTCCAAGTGAACCTATAAGCAATGGTATAGTTGCTAAATACAGTAGAAAAGAAGCCTACTCTTTTAATTCATTATAGCACATAGCTGGGATAACGTATTATTATCTTCAGGACATTTTTTATAAGATAAAATAGACCATCACATTCATTGATAAAACAACACACAGGCAAGGTTTTCACAGGCTTCTATCCAACTATTCATTTCCTTCCAAAACGTCGTTGCTCTGGCAAGGGAATGCGTGCTGTTTCGTTTGGTACAGCAGGAAATTTATGACTCTTCCAGTCTTCCTTCGCTTGCGCTATCAATTCTTTATTAGAAGATACAAAGTTCCACTCTATAAAACGTTCTTCATTAAATGGTTCTCCTCCAAAAATGTATATGGTTGAATTGGCAGCAATTTCAAAACTACACAAGGTACTATCTTTTGCTACCAATAACTGTTTGGATTCATAAGTATGTTCCTCACTAGTAATACTTCCTTCTAAAATATACAAAGCACTTTCACCAAACAAATACTCTCCAATAGTGATTGTTTGTGTTTTACTCGACTTAATTTCTATAAAAAATAATGGACTATATACTGGAACAGGCGATTGTTTACCAAAGGCTTTTCCTGCAATGAGCTTAAACTGTACTCCATCGTCTTCCCAACTAGGAATCTCATCCGCAGAAACGTGTGCAAAAGAAGGCTCACATTGCTCTTCTTCCAAAGGTAAGGCTACCCATATTTGTAACCCATGAAGCTTTTTAGTTGACTTCCTTAACCGTTCAGGAGTTCGTTCAGTATGTACTGCACCTTTTCCTGCTGTCATCCAGTTTACAGCTCCTGGAGTTATTTCTATTTCAGTACCTATACTATCCCGGTGTATAATAGCACCTTCAAACAAAAAGGTAAGTGTAGATATGCCTATATGAGGATGCATTGCTACATCTAAATTATCTTTCTCACTCATTTTTACAGGCCCCATATGATCAATAAAAATAAAAGGACCTACCATGCGCTTTTGTCTAAATGGCAATAAACGACCTACCATAAAATTACCAATATTAGCTGCTCGCTCTTCAATTATGAGTTTCGTATTAGACATTTGATATGCTTAAAATATTATTTAAAAAAAAGCAACTCTAAATAAAGAGCTGCTTTCTAAAGTTATTGTTAATCTTCTAAATAACCAAACTTTCCCGTGTTGAAGTCTTGGAATGCTTCTATCAATTCTTGTTTCGTATTCATTACAAAAGGACCATGTGCGGCAATGGGTTCGTTTAAAGGCTCCCCGCTTAACACTAAAATTACCGCATCGTCTAAAGCTTCTAAAGTAAATGTATCTCCATCATTTTTAAACAATGCAAAGTAATCTTCTAAAACATTATTTGATTCATTCACCTTAACACTCCCTTCAATTGATAATATAGCAGTCGTATAATTTTCTGGAAAAGTTAACGATGTTGTCACTCCTTTTTTTAACTTCACATTAAACATATTAATTGGTGAAAATGTTGATGCAGGTCCTTTGTTTCCTTCGTATGCTCCCGCAATCACTTCTATTTCTCCTCCACCATCTGCTAATGAAATTTTAGCCATTTCTGCATTTGCTATTGCCTGATATTTTGGCGGACTCATTTTATCCTTAGCGGGTAAATTTACCCATAACTGTACCATTTGAAACTCGCCTCCTGTTTTGCTCCATTCAGTTTCGTGAAACTCTTTGTGTAAAACTCCTGAAGCAGCCGTCATCCATTGCACATCACCTTCGCCAATAATTCCTCCACCTCCAGCACTATCTCCGTGTTCAACACGCCCTTTATAGGCTATCGTTACCGTTTCAAATCCTCTATGTGGGTGCACTCCTACTCCTTTGGGTTTATCCGTTGGTGGAAAATTGTATTTCGAATTATAATCCAACATAATAAACGGATCCATTCGCTGCATTGTTGATGTTCCTGGTATAAAATTATGAACTCTAAATCCATCTCCTACAAAGTGTGGAGTTCCCGGTTTTACTATTTTTTCTATACTTCTTGTTTTCATTTTAAAAATCCTTTTTTAATTCTTATAAACTACTGGCTAATTCAATATCAAATGAATTGTCTATATAACTACACTGTAATTGAGGTTTGTTTTTAGACCAATACCCCTTTTTTACATTTTCAGCAAGAGTAGACTCGCTACCAAACTCTACTAAGACTGTATTGGGAAACAGCACAGTAATAATTTTTTGTAATTTACTTTTATCTATTTCATTGGTTTCTTTTGAAACAGCTATGACCTTATATGCTTGCTGGTATAATTTTTCAATGGCTGTTTCGACATTAGGAACCGTTGAAACTTGCCAATTTAGAATTTTAGGCATTGCTGTGTTTGTGGTTACAACTAATGATTTTAAATGTCTCATAATAACTCCTTTTTTACCCATTAAATAGGGGTAATTACTCGATGGTTAACATCGAAATGAATTCAGTTTATTTTTTCTGAAATATTGAGTGAGTGGTACTCTACTTTTTATTTCACTGTAAAATTACGACAACTAAAAAAGGGATGCATTGACCTATGGTAAGAACCATTTATGATTGATGATTGATATTTCATTTTTTGAATTTTAAAGTCTGAAAAAAAATACTTTATAATTCTTAATTCAAAAATCAATTATTTGGTTTGAAGTTTTCTTCAGCTAGTGCTTTGCGAACGCGACTCAAACTTTCTGGGGTAATTCCTAAGTAAGAAGCAATCATCCATTGCGGAACTCGTAACATAATGTCTGGGTACATCTTTACAAAATCTAAATACCTTCTTTTTGCTGAGGCTCCTAGTAGTTGACTAATACGTTGGTATAATTGACGAATATGCTTTTGTAATAACTGCTCGTTTTTCCTTCTAAAATCTGTATTTATTTCTGATACATTGTTTATAAAACTTTCGTCTAACATTACAACAAACGTATCTTCAACAGCGTCTATATAATATGTGGAAGGTTGTTGAAAATAAACACTTCCCCTATCACTTACAATCCAATTTTCAGTAGCAAATTGTAAAATATTTTCTTTTCCTTCTTCATTTAAGGCATATAAACGTAACAAACCTTTTTCTACAAAAAAGAAATGAGCACACACATCTCCTTCTTTTAATAAAAAATCACCTTTAGAAACGTTTTTTATAATAATTAATGGTTGAATTAAAAGGAAGTCAGCTTCTGAAAGCCCTCCTTTTTCAATAAGATACTTTTTAAAGTTAGGTAACTCCATACATCATTTTAAGAGCTACTAAAAATACGTTTTTATCTATAATTTTACTTTTCTTCTGAAATTTTAAGTACTTTACCTCTGTATCTAATTGAGTTTTTTTGCGAGCTGTTTACATAAATAGTACTTGATAAGCTAGGGTATACTCTAACTATTACATTATAATTTTCAGTCGTTGTATTTTTGTCTTTTATCTTAAAACTAATTTTGTAACTATTCTCTTTGTCTTCAGACACAACTAAATTTTTAGGAACTCCTTCAAATTCAATTCCAATATCTGTACCTCCATAAGAACCTCCCATTTGTCGTTCTCCAAAATAAGGTAAATAGGCAGCTACAGTATCTTTTTTCATTCTGAAAAAATTACGATTTCCTACTAAATTAATGTTTCCTACATTACTTCCTATAGGCAACAAACCAGCATTAGCTATTTGTGTCATTGCATTTGTAACCATAGGTTCTGCCCATTCAGCTTCTACCTCAAAGGACTTACTTTCTATAAGAGCTTTTAAATTATCTATCTCTGCTTGAGTTGCATTTTTAGAAGAGGCACAACTAAGCAGAATAAAAACCATACTAATTAAATAAACCAACCTTTTCATACCTTACTGTTTTTAAACCTTTTACAAGGTACTTAAATCTCGTAAAAATTTCAAGTAAATAAGAGTATTTAACGTTTGTTTTACTCTTTATCTGGTACTGAGAACAACTCTGGTTTTGCTCCTTTAATAGCTCTATAAAAATCATAAAAATGATTCATATCAGCATTCATGTCATCTGTTAAGTAGTAAGGAGGAGCAATGATAATTTGTTTGTTTTCAAAATCGAAAGCAAACATTACCACAGGCACATTGGCTCCTTTAGCGATGTAATAAAATCCGGTTTTCCATGAGGTTACTTTGGCACGAGTACCCTCAGGAGATAACGCCAACCGAAATTCATCATGCTGATTAAATACCGAAACAATCGCATCTACTTTATTCGTGCTTTTACTTCTATCAACAGGAGCGCCCCCTAATGCTTTAAAAATAAAACCAAAAGGAGGCTTGAATAACGATGCTTTACCTATAAAGTTGACTCTTACACCAATAGTATTCCTCGCTAAAATAGCAATCGGAAAGTCTTTCCAGCTCGTATGAGGAGCTCCAATAACAACGTATTTTTTTAAGTCTCTTGGAAAATCTCCAACGACCTTCCAGCCTAAAACTTTGTGAAATATAAATTTAGATATCATTTACTAGGTATAAAGGTCAATGATACGGTTTTCCTTACAAAAATCAAATAATTTTAACCTATCTTGTCCTATATTTGTTCACTTAATAACCTTTTATTTATTCTAATGAATACCACTCTTTTACTTATTTTAATTGCTATTAGCGCCTTACTAATTGGATTTGTTATAGGGAACTTACTCTCTAAATTAAAATTCAAACAACAAACATCTGATTTGGAAAAAGAGATTGTAACCCTACAAAACCATCAAGCTAATTTTGAAATTCAGAAAAGAGAAAAAGAGGCCACTTTTTCTGAACAAAAAGAAGACTTTCTAAAGCGGTTAGATGAAAAAACGAAAGAAAATAGTGAGCTACGTCGTGAAAAGGAGTTTTCTTCTATTGAATTGGCTAGAAAAAATGAAGAATTGAAAAATTTACAGTTAAAACTTCAAGAGAATAAAGAAGAAGTAGAAAAACTACAAGATAAGTTCACCAAAGAGTTTGAAAACTTAGCAAACAAAATTCTAGATGAGAAATCGAACAAGTTTACTGAGCAAAACAAGAAAAACATAAAGGATATTTTAAATCCGCTTCAAGAAAAAATTCAAACCTTTGAAAAGAAGGTTGAAGACACTCAAAAAGAAAGCATTTCAATGCATTCTGCTTTAAAAGAGCAATTATTAGGGTTAAAAGAGTTAAATGCTCAAATGAGCAAGGAAACATTAAACCTAACCAAAGCTTTAAAAGGTGATAGTAAAACCCAAGGAAATTGGGGGGAATTAGTCTTAGAACGTGTCTTAGAAAAATCTGGTTTAGAAAAAGACAGAGAGTACTTTGTACAACAATCTTTTACCAACGATGAAGGTAAACGTATCATGCCCGATGTTGTGATTCACTTACCTGACAATAAAAAAATGGTGGTTGATTCTAAAGTGTCTTTAACAGCTTATGAACAATACGTAAATAGTGAAGACGATATTGTAAAAGAGCGTTTTGCTAAAGAACATGTAAACTCATTAAAGCGACATGTTGAGCAACTTTCAGAAAAAAAATACGAAGATATTTATAAGATTGAGTCTCCAGACTTCGTACTGCTTTTTGTACCAATTGAACCTGCTTTTGCGGTAGCCTTAAATGAAGACAATACTTTATACAATAAAGCTTTTGAAAGAAATATTGTGATTGTTACTCCAACTACTTTATTAGCAACCTTACGTACTATTGACACGATGTGGAATAACGAAAAGCAACAACGCAATGCTTTGGAAATAGCACGACAAGCGGGTGCTTTGTATGATAAATTTCAAGGATTGTTAACAGACTTGGTTAATATAGGTAAGAAAATAGACGGTACCAAAGCCGATTATGCCGCAGCCATGAATAAGTTGGTAGAAGGTCGTGGAAACTTAATTACCAGTGTAGAAAAATTAAAGAAAATGGGAGCGAAAGCTAAAAAAGCACTTCCAGAAAAAATTCTCGAACGAGCTCAAGATAATGATGAATAAAAAACAGGTACTCTAAATTAGAGTACCTGTTTTTTTTAACCTTTTCTTTTTTGCTCTTTTTTATTGATTTTTCAAAATACTTATTTCCTGAGGTGTAAGAGCTTTCTTTAATAAGATTAATTCGTCTATTGAGCCTATAAAGTTGTTAAGACCAGAAATGGCACATGGTGAATGCCCTACTTTAAACTTAGCAGTATTATCTATGCTCACAATTCCATTAGGAAGACTCCATGGAGTACTTACTTTTTCTTCTCCATTTACATAGATAGTCGTTTTTCTAGTAGAATTATCTTTTATGATTACCACATGAGTCCATTCAGTTGGGTTCACATTTTCTAAATCAGCTGTTGCAGAGCCATTTAAATCTGTCATAACGTTGTCTGATCTCATTTCAACAGTTAATTCATTCGAACCTTTTTTATATGCTACTTGAATAAAGTCTCCTTTTTTACAAGCTTCTCTTTTAGATAAAATAGTAAAAACAGCATCATGCAAGTTGGTAGGAACCTTGAACCAAAAACTCATAGAAAAGGATTCGTTTTTAAAAGGAATAGCTGCAGGAAAACTAATTTCTGCTGAAGCTGTTGTACTTTTATAAGCACTAGAGTTGTTTCCTTTTCTGTCTTGAGTAGCATCAAAATCTTTTACAATTCCATCATACGAGTTTTTGTTATCGTTTGCTGAACCATTGAAAGGATAATAAGCCATTAGATTGTTGTCCTTTAATAAATTTTCAAAAGGAGTAACTTCTTTAACAGGTAAATTTTCTTCATCTTTTGAGCAAGCTCCAATAAGTACGCTTACACACACTAAAACTGTGTAAATTTTTTTCATTTTTTTATTGTTTAAATTAACTAAGTCGAATGTAGTTTACGACCTCTTAAAAAACAAAATGACTTTGTGAGCGGTAGAAAAAACTTTATAAAGAATAAAAACAAAACTGAGTTAGGTATATAAAAAAAGGTTGTCTTGAAAGACAACCTTTTTTTTATATAAGGACATTGTTATATTACATAATAAACAAGCGTCTGTTATGCATTAAATCATATACCTTCTCTCCTACAGCTTCTAATACTTCATCTTTCTCAGCATTCATTAATGCTTCATCAATTAAGTCTACAATTACCTGCATATCTTCTTCTTTTAAACCACGTGTAGTAACTGCAGCAGTACCAACACGAATACCAGAAGTAACAAATGGTGATTCAGTATCAAACGGAACCATGTTTTTATTTACCGTAATTTCTGCCTTTCCTAAGGCTTCTTCAGCAGCTTTTCCAGTAATTTTTTTGTTACGTAAATCGATTAACATACAATGGTTGTCTGTACCTCCAGAAATAATTTCGTATCCTTTTGCTACAAATGCTTTGGCCATTGCTTGTGCATTTTCTTTTACTTGAATTTGATATTCTAAGAACTCATCTGTCAATGCTTCACCAAAAGCAACTGCTTTAGCCGCAATAACGTGTTCTAATGGTCCACCTTGATTTCCTGGGAAAACCGCAGAATTAATCAATGTAGACATTTTTTTTAATTTTCCTGATTTTAATTTCAATCCAAATGGATTTTCAAAATCTTTTCCAATCATAATCATTCCTCCACGAGGTCCACGCAAGGTTTTGTGAGTTGTTGTGGTAACAATATGACAATGTGGTAATGGATCAGATAAAATTCCTTTTGCAATTAATCCGGCTGGATGTGAGATATCAGCCATTAAAATAGCGCCAACACTATCTGCAACCTCTCTAAACTTCTTAAAGTCAATATCACGAGAATACGCAGAAGCACCTGCAATAATTAATTTAGGTTTATGTTCTTTAGCCTGCTTTTCTAAATGATCATAATCAATATATCCAGTTTCTTTAACTACACCATAAAATACAGGGTTGTATAATTTTCCTGAAAAGTTTACTGGTGATCCATGAGTTAAATGACCTCCGTGAGATAAATCAAATCCTAAAATAGTATCACCTGGTTGTAAACAAGCAGCAAAAACTGCTGTGTTTGCCTGACTTCCAGAGTGTGGTTGTACGTTTACATACTCCGCTCCAAATAATTCTTTAGCTCTATCAATCGCAATTTGCTCAACGATATCTACTATTTCACACCCTCCGTAATAACGTTTACCTGGGTATCCTTCAGCATATTTATTGGTTAAAACTGATCCTTGAGCTTCCATTACTTGGTCGCTTACAAAATTTTCAGAAGCAATCAACTCTAAACCGTTTAGCTGACGTTCTTTTTCTTCTTGAATTAAATCAAATATTTGATGATCTTTTTGCATGTTGTGTGTTGTTACATAAAGTAGCCAAAAGTACTAATTTTATTATTCAATTTAAATGGATTTTACAAGAAGTATCTACAAAAATACTTTCACATTTTTTTTACTCATCTTTTTGGGGTAAATTGAAAAAAATATGTAGGTTTGATGAAAATATAACAAAAACGATAAATGGAAATAACTGCTAATAACCCGAATAGAAAATCTTGGTTAACTGTAGCTGAAAACTCAGATTTCCCTATTCAAAACATACCTTTTGGGGTTTTTCTAACTAAAGATGATATCATAACGATTGGTACAAGAATTGGTGATTATGCGATTGATTTAGGTGCCTTACATCAATTAGGATATTTTGATGGAATTCCGTTAACAGATGATATCTTTTTACAAGATACCTTAAATGATTTTATTGCAGACGGACGTAAAACATGGCGTTTAGTTCGTAATAGAATTGCTGATATTTTTGATGTAAAAAATAGTAAACTAAGAGATAATGCTGAGCACAAAGACAAGATCATCTTTAGAATGGATGAAGTTGAAATGCAACTTCCTGTCGCTGTAGGAGATTATACCGATTTTTATGCCAGTAAAGAACACGCAACGAATGTAGGAAGCTTATTTAGAGATCCTGAAAATGCCTTATTCCCAAACTGGTTACAAATACCTATTGGTTACCACGGAAGAAGTTCTTCTATCGTACCTTCAGGAACTCCAATTCGTCGTCCTGTAGGACAACAACGTCCTAACGAAGGTGATACCACACCTAACTTTGGTCCTTCAAAATTATTAGATTTTGAATTAGAAATGGCTTTTATTACTACGGTTGCCAACGACTTAGGGGATAGAATTCCTATTGAAGAAGCTGAAGATTACATCTTCGGATTGGTATTGTTTAACGACTGGTCTGCTCGTGATATTCAAGCTTGGGAATACGTTCCTTTAGGTCCTTTTTTAGGGAAAAATTTTGCGTCGACAATTTCTCCTTGGATTGTTACTTTAGATGCACTAGAGCCTTTTAGAGTAGCTAATCCTAAGCAAGTATACGAACCTCTACCTTATTTAAAGAAAGAAGGGAAAGACAGTTACGATATTAATTTACAAATGGCTATTCAACCAGAAGGGAAAGAAGAAACTGTAGTGTGTAATTCTAACTTTAAGTACATGTATTGGACTATGGTGCAACAATTAACACACCATACAGTAAATGGATGTCCTGTAAATGCTGGTGACATGATGGGTAGTGGTACGATTTCTGGTCCCACACAAGACAGCTTTGGATCAATGTTAGAATTAACTTGGAGAGGTCAAAATCCCGTTAAATTAAACGACGGTAGCGAACGTAAATTTATAAATGATAACGATACAGTTATTATGCGTGGTTATTGTAAAAATGAAAAAGTTCGTATTGGTTTCGGTGAATGCTCAGGTAAAATTTTACCCGCTAAATAAATACTTGTTATCAAAATATAGGTATAAAAAATCCAGTTCAAAAGAACTGGATTTTTATTTTATTTTTATTCCTCCTCTGGTGGTGGATGTCCGTGAATTTGCTCGTACACTTCATCAAAATTACTTCGCAAATAACTATTTAATTTTTTGCGATAGTCATCTTGTAACCAATCAATAAAATTATGAGTACTTTTTGAAATACATTTAGAGTATCTAAAAATTCGATCGTCAATATCTCCTCCCAACATTTTTGCTAATATCAGTGCGTCAAAAACATCTTCACTATTTTCAACACACATTTTAGCATGGTGCTCTATTGATTTTTCTAACACTCTTTTTGAAGACTCTCCTCCTTGAATAGTATCTCTGTATACTTTTTTAACATCGAAATACAGGTCTTCAGAATTGGAAAACTCTGCTTTAACATCTGCAGGTAATTCATATTTAAAGTCGCTTTCTATTTCTTCGTCAGATAATAAATTATCTAAGTAGAAATTCGGTGCTCTAAACATTTTTTGCCAGTCTAAATCGGCTCCCCAAGGTCCAAAACGATGGAAATTGTTCCCTAGATCGATTACATTAAATTCCGATTTTCCGGGTAAAATACGTGACCCACGACCAATCATCTGATAATACAATGTTAACGATTTTGTTGCTCTATTTAAAATAATCGACTGTACAGAGGGTTCATCAAATCCAGTTGTTAAAATACTTACCGAAGTAATGATTGCATTAGGTGTTTTATGAAACCATTTTAAGATAAAATCACGTTCCTTTTTAGTGTTTGTGTTATCTAAATGTGCTATTGGATATCCTGCCCTTTTAAACGTATCATACACATGTAGTGATGTATTAATACCATTATTAAAAATGAGTGTTTTTGTTCCTTTAGCTCGTTCTTCATAAGCTTGTAAAAGCTTAGAAAGCATGTCTGTGTTGGTATATAAATCTTCAGATGACTTTACGGTATAATCACCATTAGCCCCAACTTCTAACGATGTTAATCCTACGTTGTAAGAATAAATATTGGCTTTTGCTAAATATTCGTTTTGAATTAAAGCCCCTATACTTTCCCCATCAATAAGTTCATCGTAATTATCCTTCATAGGAAGTTTAATATTTGAACTTAAAGGAGTGGCGGTTACACCTAATATAAAAGACCTATCAAAGAACTTAAATAATTTAGTAAAAGAATTGTAATGTGCCTCATCAATAATTACTAAACCTACATCTGAAATATCTAACATATCGTCATTTAAACGATTGTTTAAGGTTTCTACCATAGCTACAAAGCAATCAAACTCATCTTGATCGTCTAAACTTGCTTTACTATCTATAATTTTATTTACAACACCAAACTCTTTAAGCATTTTCGCTGTTTGCTTACACAATTCTATTCGGTGTGTCATTATCAATACTTTCTTTTGATAATGTTTCAAGTATTGACGTGTAATTTCAGAGAAAATAACGGTCTTTCCTCCTCCTGTAGGTAATTGATAAAGTAAATGGTAATTTTCGGGGGCATTCTCAAAACTTTTGAAAATTTTGTGCAATGCTTCTTTTTGATAATCGTATAGATTTTTTCCTTTCTTTGGTTGTGAAGTTGCTGTTTCGTTACTCAAATCTCTATAATTTTGAAATATGCAAAAATACGAGGTATTTAAGGAAATCCCATTAAAAATGGCATCTTTTTTAGAATTTTTTCAAATCAATACGAGCAATATCATAATGAGAAGCATGTGAAATTACTTCTCCATTTTTAACTACCAACAACTGAGGAGATTGATGTAAAACCTGAAATGTATACCCTATTTCATTTGAAATATCTCTGTAACTAAGCAAGTCTAGATAATAGACTTTAAAATCTTTTAATTCCTCATCAAAACTGTTTACAAAACGCTTTATTACCATACTACTTATACCACACCTAGTTGAATGTTTAAAAATAGCTACAGGTTCTTTATTTGATATTTTTTTTAGTTCCTCTAGCTGTTCTAACGATGTTAAAGGAATCCAGTTTATAAACGATGCTGCTCCTTCATTATTTCTATTTTTTCTTCCAAAAATAGTATTTAATACTCCCATAAAATTCTTATTTTAATAACATATTTGTTCTTAATCACCTCTACACCAGTCAAAAAGACATAAAAAAACCATTTATACAGACAAAATGTCTTTTATTTCTAAAAAAAAGCAATTGGTACTGATTTTGACTTTCATAGAGAAAAATAAAAAACGATATGAATTTTAACAATTATACAATAAAATCACAAGAAACCATACAGCAAGCGCAACAATTGGCGCAAAGCTATGGTAACAACTTAATAGAAAATGAACATATTTTCAAAGCCTTATTTTTAGTCGATGAAAATGTGCTTCCTTTCATTTTAAAGAAACTTAATATTAATGTTAAGGTTATACAGCAAGTAGTAGATAAACAATTGGAGAGTTTTTCTAAAGTCACTGGTGCTGATTTAATGCTTTCTCGTGAAGCTAACAAAACATTAAATGAAGCAGCCATCATCGCCAAAAAGATGAACGATGAGTACGTATCTATTGAACACCTAATTTTAGCTATTTTTAAGTCTAAAAGCCAAATAGCCCAAGTATTAAAAGATCAAGGAGTTACTGAAAAGAGTTTAAAGGCCGCAATTGACGAGCTTCGTAAAGGAAACCGCGTTACCTCACAAAGTGCTGAAGAAACCTATAATTCTTTAAGTAAATATGCTAAAAACTTAAATCAATTAGCACAAGACGGAAAACTAGACCCTGTAATTGGTCGTGATGAAGAAATTAGACGTTTATTACAAATTTTATCACGTAGAACTAAGAACAACCCTATTTTAGTGGGAGAACCGGGTACTGGTAAAACAGCTATTGCAGAAGGCTTAGCACACCGAATTATTCGAGGTGATGTTCCTGAAAACTTAAAGGATAAACAAATTTTTTCTTTAGACATGGGAGCGTTAATTGCAGGTGCTAAATACAAAGGTGAATTTGAAGAGCGCTTAAAATCTGTTGTAAAAGAAGTTACAAAATCTGAGGGAGACATCGTATTGTTTATTGATGAAATCCACACTTTAGTAGGTGCTGGAGGGGGACAAGGTGCAATGGATGCTGCGAATATTTTAAAACCAGCCTTAGCACGTGGAGAATTGAGAGCTATTGGAGCTACTACCCTAGATGAATATCAAAAGTACTTTGAAAAAGACAAAGCTTTAGAACGTCGTTTTCAAAAAGTTATGGTAGATGAACCGGATACTGAAAGTGCTATTTCTATTTTACGTGGTATTAAAGACAAATACGAAACACACCATAAAGTGCGTATAAAAGACGAAGCTATTATTGGAGCTGTAGAATTATCACAACGTTACATTACTAATCGTTTTTTACCTGATAAAGCGATTGACTTAATGGATGAAGCTGCTTCTAAATTACGCATGGAAATCAATTCTAAACCAGAAGAATTAGATGTGCTAGATCGTAAAATAATGCAATTAGAGATTGAAATTGAAGCCATTAAACGTGAAAATGATGAAACTAAGTTAAAATCATTAAATGCTGATTTAGCAAACTTAAAAGAAGATCGTAATGAAATCAATGCCAAATGGCAGTCTGAAAAAAGTGTTGTAGATACTATTCAGAATTTAAAAACGGATATTGAAAATTACAAGCATGAAGCTGAGAAAGCTGAACGTAATGGCGACTATGGAAAAGTAGCTGAATTGCGTTATGGTAAAATTAAAGAAGCACAAGAAGCGCTTGACAAACAACAAGAAGTTTTAGCCAATCAACAAGAAAATTCTTTAATTAAAGAAGAAGTAACCTACGACGATATTGCCGAAGTTGTAGCTAAATGGACTGGGGTTCCTGTTACTAAAATGTTACAATCAGAACGTGAAAAACTCTTACTATTAGAAGACGAATTACACAAACGTGTTGTTGGTCAGGAAGAGGCAATAGAAGCCGTTTCTGATGCGGTACGCCGTTCGAGATCTGGACTACAAAATCCTAACAAGCCTATCGGATCTTTCTTGTTCTTAGGTACAACAGGGGTTGGTAAAACAGAGTTGGCAAAAGCTTTAGCTGAGTATTTATTTGATGATGAAAATGCCATGACACGTATTGATATGAGTGAATATCAAGAGCGCCATTCTGTAAGCAGACTGGTTGGAGCACCTCCAGGATATGTTGGTTACGATGAAGGCGGACAGTTAACAGAAGCCGTTAGAAGAAAACCCTACTCAGTTGTACTGTTAGATGAGATTGAAAAAGCACATCCTGACACCTTTAATATCTTATTACAAGTACTAGATGAAGGTAGGTTAACCGATAACAAAGGGCGTGTTGCTGATTTTAAAAATACCATAATTATCATGACCTCTAATATGGGAAGCCATATTATTCAAGAGAAGTTTGATAATATGAAAGGAGATATCCATACCACTATGGATTTAGCAAAAACAGAAGTGTTAGGTTTATTAAAACAATCTGTAAGACCGGAGTTTCTGAACAGAATTGACGATATTATTATGTTCACTCCATTATCAGAGGCTAACATTAAAGAAATTGTAAAATTACAATTGAATAGTGTTAAAAAGATGATTGCGCAACAAAACATAACTTTTGATGCTACCGATGAAGCTATTGCTTACTTAGCGATAAAAGGATACCAACCAGAATTTGGTGCGCGCCCTGTAAAACGTGTGATTCAAAAAGAGGTTTTAAATCAATTATCCAAAGAAATTTTATCAGGAAGAATAACTACTGATAGCATTATTTTACTAGATGCATTTGATGATAGACTAGTGTTTAGAAATCAATCTGATTTAATTGACGAATAAGAACGCATAAATAATTGTAAATCAATAATTAAAGTGTCATTTTTTCATGTAAACAGTGAAAAAATGACACTTTTTTAAATTGGTATTTTTTTTGAATGGTTGTTATAAAAGATTAATGTTTAACTAAAAAAATGCAATGTTATGTTATTAAAAAGTACTGATTTTCCAGCCTTACCAAATGTTTTTAATGATTTTTTTAGAGATTGGTCAACCGCAAATTTCTCAGAGACAAACACGACGCTACCAGCTGTAAATATTAAAGAAAATGAAAATGAGTTTACCGTTGATGTAGCCGTTCCTGGAATGAATAAAGAAGATTTTCAAGTAAATCTTGAAAATGATGTTTTAACCATTTCATCAGAAAAACAAGAGACTACAAAAGAAACAAACGATCGCTATACACGAAAAGAGTATAGTTATAAATCGTTTAAAAGAAGTTTTACCTTACCTAAAGGTATTGTTGATAGTGAAAAAATTAAAGCTAGTTATAAAAATGGTGAGCTAAAAATTAACCTTCCAAAATTAGAAGCCGTAAAACCCAAACCTGCGAAACTAATTACGGTTGAATAACCTTAAACCTATAACTGCTTATTCTAGTTAAAAAAGAATAAAAACCCGAGAATTCATACAAGAATTCTCGGGTTTTTATATCCTTCAGTCAATAATTTGACTAAAAAGCACTGACATGTATATCTTCTAAAACGATTTCAGACAGTTTTTTTAGGCTACCTTCTTCGTATAAGCTATCAATTGCATAAAAATCGATATCTGTATCCAAAGGCTTGTAATTGTTATAATCTACAAAACGAATTCCATCAACGATTTTTTCTTGTTTTACATCTCTAAAACGTACTCCTCCTCCATTTGTATGGTACTTATACGCTACATAATCTAATTGAAAGTTATCTTTAGCAAACCAATAAATAAACACATCGTCAAAGTCTTCTCCTCCCCCCTCTTCTGTGAAAGTTATCCTAACTTTATAGTATTCCTTTCCTTTAATTACAACTGACTCTAACAACTTTTTTTGAACTGCTTTATCGTTCAACCCCAAAGGTAATACAGAAAAATAGTGAACCGAGTTTACCGAATTACTGTAGCGGTTTTTATCCTTTTCTGTTAACTCAACTAAGCGATCATTTACAAAACGCTTAAAACTATCATTTGATAGGATGTCTTGTATTTTTGTAGAATCATTGTGTATAACTCTTACTAGTTCAAAAGTTCCATTTTTTCTGGTTGCTTTATAATTGTTTTTTCTGAAGTTGAAAGAAATTGTAGCATTTTCTATTTCATTTAATTTAGCATAGTCAATTGACTTATCTATTATTTCTTGAGCCGTAAACTTAGGTTTGCATGAAACAACTAATAAAAGTAGTAAAATGTATAAATATCGCATAAATTTTGGTTTGAGTTCATTTTTAATGTAACAAATTTAGGAGTATTCAAGAACTTAAGTTGTTAAGTTTAACACAAAAAAAATAGAGCTATATAACAATAGCTCTATTTAAAGAGGGATTATAAAGTATTGATTAAAACCTCATACCTATACCAAAACCAATAAGCAACGGATTGATATCAACTTCAGCTGGTACAGTTGCTACACCTGCATTTACAGATACATCTGTACTTAGTCCTATATATTTAGCATCTACATTTAAAAACCATGTATCGTCTAAGTCGTAATCAAATCCTAATTGAAAAGCATATCCAAAACCATTCTCATAAGTTACATCTACGACCGCTCCTGGGTCTGCATTGTAAAAAATAGTATAGTTAACACCCGCCCCAACATAAGGCTTAAAATCACTTATATTAAAATGGTATTGTAGCGTTAATGTTGGAGGTAACAACCAAACATCTCCTAAGTTTACATTTCCTAACCCCGTATTTACCGCTTTTACATCATGGTTTGTAGTTCCTAAAATTAATTCAGCAGCAATATTTTCAGTAAAGTAGTAGGTAAAATCCAATTCTGGAATAAAACTTTTGCTTATTTCTACATCTCCTCCAATAGTACCAATTGTTGCAGATTCATTTGGTAAAACACTTACCCATCTAAAACGTGCTTGCCACTTTTTAAAGTCGTTTGTTTTAGAGGCTTCTTGTGCATTTACACTGCTAAAAAACAATGTTCCTAATACCATACTTAATATAATTTTTTTCATGACTATAAGTTTAAATTTTAAGCAAAATTACATCCCACTCTTCCCTAAAAACATGACTTAAATCATAGCTTAATAATTTTATTTAACAACTTAAAATTATGGTTATATTTGTGACTTATTTATGCAAAAAAAGATTAACATACAGAACAAAAAAGCTCGTTTTGAATACGAGATACTTGATAAATATACAGCAGGAATTCAACTTACGGGTACTGAAATAAAATCGATACGACAAAGTAAGGCTCGAATTACCGAGAGTTTTTGTGAGTTTAATGATAAAGGGGAACTTTTTGTTGTAAATATGTACATCGAAGAATACGCCTTTGGTCATCATTATAATCACAAACCTAAAAGTGAGCGTCGTTTATTGCTGAACAAACGGGAATTGAAAAAACTTGAAAAAGAAGTTGAAGCCAAAGGTAGTACCATTGTACCGTTACGATTATTTATTAATGAAAACGGTTGGGCAAAATTAGATATTGCTTTGGCTAAAGGAAAGAAAACTCATGATAAAAGACAAAGCATTAAAGACCGTGATAATAAACGAGATTTAGCCAGGGTTAAAAAGGCTTATAATTAATGAATGATACTTTTTTAAATATCATACAGTGGAAGAAAATTGTATATTTTATTTTTATTCTATTCTTATTCAAATTTTCTTTTTTACACGGTTATGGTTTTAAAACAACTCTTTCCTTTCTTGACCTAAGTTTGCTATCCATTTCAAGTGCTTTCTTACTCGCTGCTGGTTATTTGACTAGTTTTTTCTTTAGAAATTCTCAAAAGAAAACAAAACTTCCTTTACAAAAAGTAAAAAAACTGGCTATTTATTTAACCTTGGTAGGCGTTGTTGTTGGATTGTGCTTATCTATAAAAGTGAACAAAGCTTGGTACGGACTCATATTTATAGTATGTCCCATAATTGTATACCTCTATTCTAAAAATAATACCCAAAAAACTTTTTTTAGCAATATTGTTACCTCATTTCTAAAACCTTTTGCTTTATTAACTCTTTGGTGGTTTGATTTTCCCCTTAATTTATCTATTGAACAATGGGAATTGTTTTACAACCTTCAACTAATTACCATAGCATATGTAATTATCTCTTTTCTAAGTAATATTGTAATGGAGATTATTATTGATATAACTAACGTAAATCAAGACAACCTTAACAAGCAAAATACATTACCCGTTTTATTGGGTAGAAAAAGAGCAAAAGACA
Source organism: Tenacibaculum sp. (assembly GCF_048269885.1). Taxonomy (NCBI): domain Bacteria; kingdom Pseudomonadati; phylum Bacteroidota; class Flavobacteriia; order Flavobacteriales; family Flavobacteriaceae; genus Tenacibaculum; species Tenacibaculum sp. The sequence continues at coordinate 23,637 of NZ_JBLWTZ010000025.1, forward strand.
TCGCTTTAATGCTGTCTATTATAGGTAGTTTGTTTGTCTTTTCAATAGCTGTTGCCTTTATTAAAAATAAATTTATCTTTTCAACTATTATGTTATTAGGTACCATTCCTGAACTACATTTTATCTATCGATTAATGTTAGCTTCTGAAGCTAAGGACTATCAGCGTTTACGTAACCTTAGTTATGTAAATTTCTTTTTAGCCCTTTTAAGTATCCCTATCATAGCTTATTATATTAAATATGTTATCTACTAAACTGTCAAAATACTCTATTATTCTCGCTTCAAACTCTCCTAGAAGACAAGAACTTATAAAAAGCTTAGATATTCCTTTTACAATTAAAACAAAAGATGTTGAGGAAATTTATCCTGAGGAATTAAATCATACTGAAATAACTGATTTTTTAGCTGACTTAAAAGCTTCTCCATTCAAAGAAGAATTACGAGAGAATGAGTTATTAATAACATCAGATACTATTGTATGGATAAACAATGAGGCCTTAGGAAAACCTAAAAATTATGATGAAGCATTTCAAATGCTTAAAAAACTTTCCAATACCACACACGAAGTTGTCACCTCGATATGCATTACTAATAAATCATTTCAAACAACCGTAAATGATATTACGATTGTTCATTTTAGAAAACTTTTAGACGATGAAATTGATTACTACCTAACAACGTACAAACCATTTGATAAAGCAGGAGCTTATGGTATTCAAGAATGGATAGGTAAAATAGGAATTGCTAAAATTGAAGGAAGCTATTTTAACGTTATGGGCTTTCCTATTCATAAACTTTACAAAGAATTATCAAAATTGTAGCTTTACATCTATATAAAAGATTATTTTTGACGCGTATTTACACAACACAAACTGATGAAAAAATATACTTACACAGAAAAAAAAGATACCCGATCTGGGTTTGGTGATGGTTTAACAGAATTAGGCCAAAAAAATCCTAATGTTGTAGCCCTATGTGCAGATTTAACGGGTTCATTAAAAATGAATGAATTTGCTGAAAACCATCCTGAGCGTTTTTATCAAGTAGGAATTGCTGAGGCCAATATGATAGGAATTGCTGCTGGGTTAACTATTGGTGGAAAAATTCCTTTTACAGGTACATTCGCTAACTTTTCAACTGGTAGAGTTTATGATCAAATTCGTCAATCAGTTGCTTATTCTGATAAAAATGTAAAAATTTGTGCTTCACACGCAGGATTAACTTTAGGGGAAGATGGAGCTACTCATCAAATTTTAGAAGATATTGGACTAATGAAAATGTTGCCTGGTATGACTGTAATAAATACTTGTGATTACAGTCAAACTAAAGCTGCAACTTTAGCGATTGCAGAATATGAAGGACCTGTATATTTACGTTTTGGGCGCCCAAAAGTACCTGTATTTATGACCGATCAGCCTTTTAAAATAGGAAAAGCAATTCAACTTACTGAAGGTACCGATGTTACCATTGTTGCTACTGGTCATTTAGTATGGGAAGCTTTACAGGCTGCTGAACAGTTAGAAGCAAAAGGTGTTTCTGCCGAAGTTATAAACATTCATACAATTAAACCTTTAGATGAAGAAGCGATTTTAAAATCTGTAGCAAAAACAAAATGTATCGTTACAGCTGAAGAACATAACAAATATGGAGGATTAGGAGAAAGTGTGGCTCGTTGCTTAGCGACTCATACACCGACTCCACAAGAATTTGTTGCTGTAAATGACAGCTTTGGAGAATCTGCGACTCCTGATGAATTGATGAAAAAATATGGTTTAAATGATGAAGCCATAGTAACAGCAGTTGAAAAAGTTATTTCTAGAAAATAAAAATATAGATCCTCAAACAATAAATGCATCACTTTTCAGGTTTAAGGTGATGTATTTTTTTATGTAAAAAGTAAAATTTAACCCAATTTATAACAGTGTAAATTAATAACAATGAAAAAAGCAATTTTTATCTTATGCCTTCTAATTGGAGGTTCTCAATTAGCACAAAGCCAAATACAAGGTGGTATTAAAGGTGGTATCAATTACAATTCAGATTCTTTTTCTGACGTAAAAGACGACGTTTTTAATGGAGCAAAAAGTAAAACAGGTTTTCATGCTGGTGCATGGTTACGTATAAAATTACCTGCTACTGGTTTGTACATTAGACCAGAATTGGTATATACACAATTAAGTAACGAAGTTTCGTATGAACCTACAGGTTTTTCTGCTAAAACAACTACTTATGATATCCAAAAAATTGACATCCCTGTTTTATTAGGATTAAACTTTTTAAAAGTAGGACACGTTTTTGCAGGACCTTCTTTTCAGTACATTTTAGATTCTGATTTTGATATTGAAGATCTTAAACAAGTAAATTCGGATGGTTTTTCTGTTGGTTTACAGTTAGGAGCTGGTGTTGAGCTTGGTAAATTAGGTTTAGATGTACGTTGGGAAAGAGCCTTATCGGATACAGAAGCAGAGTTTGTAGATTCTAATGTAGGGAATGTAAATTTTGACACGCGTGTAAACCAAATTATTGTAGGTTTATCATATAGATTCTAAAACCCTTTTAAGTTTTAAACATAAAAAAACCGAAGTTTTAGACTTCGGTTTTTTTATTATTTATTTTTTTCGAATAGCTCGTTAAAAAATGTCCCTATTCAAATAATCAGGCACTGTAGGTTTGTTTGGATCACTAAAATCGTTTGCCGGATTTCCGTCTCCATTTTTATCTTCATTTTTCGACAAAACACCATCGCCGTCGTCATCTGTATCTAAATAATTAGGCAAGCCATCTTGATCAGTATCATCATTTCTAGGATTTCCATCGCCATCAGGATCTTCATTAATTGAAGCAACCCCATCTTGATCATCATCTGTATCTGGAACTAAGTCCCATAATTCAAAATAAAATAATAGAATTGAATTAGGAGGTATTGAAGTTCTACTTGTATTAGCATACGCTAAACCAGAAGGAATAAACAAAATTCCTTTCCCGCCATCTTCATAGGTAATTGGTCCATCAGTGGTAACATTATTTCCTCCTTTAAAGTGAATGAAACTATAAGTCCACCCCCTAATTACACTATTTAAAGAAAACCAAGTTGTATTTTTGTCAAAATTAGGGCTTAAACTATCTCTTCTAACGATTCGTTGTCCTCTATATTTTGAATAAACAGAATCCATCACAGTAGGAAAACCTTTGTCAACATTTGGAGTTCCAACCCTGTTTACATAATAATACAATTTATAATTAATATCGTTTTCAGTTACTTCTTTAGTTACCAATTTGTCATCGTCGAACAACGATGTTTTTCCACTAATTATAGGTTTAATTGAGTCTAGTGCCTCGTCGTAATAATTGTTCTTTAAAAATATAACCAAAGAGTCATTGTCAATAAGTGCTTGAGCTTCATGGTCAAAATTATCAACTGAAGAATTGCTATCACTTCCACATGCATATAAAAGAGCACCTGCGATGGCAGTATAAACTAGATGTTTAAATTTTATCATTTAATTCTGAAATTTTAACGCGCAATTTACCATTTTTATACCTTTGTAAAAAACGAAACGATAAAAATTAACTTTTTATATGAGAATTGACAAATATTTGTGGTGTATTCGCTTATTTAAAACTCGTAGTATTGCCACAGATGCTTGTAAAAAAGGGCATGTTAAAATAGATGGAACGAATTTAAAGCCATCGAAAGAAATATTTGGTGGTGAAGAAATTACTATTCGAAAAAATCAAATTAATTATAAAATAAAAATATTAGATGTCCCTCCTAACCGGGTTGGGGCTAAGTTGGTAGATTTATATAGAAAAGATTTGACCCCTAAAGAAGAATTTGAAAAAACAGATTTACTGAAATACGCTAAAGATTATTATCGTAAAAAAGGAACAGGACGTCCTACAAAAAAAGATCGTCGTGATATTGACGATTATTATGAAGATTCTGATAAAAATGATGTTAATTTGTAATCTCAAATTAAGTTAAAGTTAGCTAAAAATGACAGACGTAAATAATATCATTTTAAACAATACTCAAGTTGAACAAAAAATTCGTCGAATCGCTTTTCAAATTTATGAAAGCAATAGTAACGAAAAAGAAATTATTATAGCTGGTATTGCTGATAATGGATATTTTTTAGCTGAAAAAATTTCAACTATTTTAAGTGAAATATCTCCTTTAACTGTAACTTTATGTAAAGTTTTAATCGATAAGAAAAACCCTATAAATCCAATCACTACCTCTATTAACAGTGAAGAATATCAGCATAAAGCGTTGGTTTTGGTCGACGATGTTTTAAATTCAGGAACCACTTTAATATATGGCGTAAAGCACTTCTTAGAAGTTCCTTTAAAAAGATTTAAAACAGCGGTATTAGTAAACAGAAACCATAAAAAGTATCCTGTAAAAGCTGATTTTAAAGGTATTTCTCTATCAACTTCTATCAAAGAACACGTAGTCGTAGAGTTTAAAACCAACGAAACAATTGCTTACTTAACTTAATAAAGATAGTAAGTCTTCCACTACTTCCTCTTTATTTTTGTCATCAATAGTAATCTTATACTGAGCTTGATTGTAATAGTAACTTCGTTCAAATAAATGTTTAGCAACAAACTCTGTTAGTTCTTCTTTATTCAAACGAGCTACTAATGGACGTTGACTTTTTTCATTTGTTAACCTATTTACAATAGTATGGATGCTTGTTTTTAAATACACAGACTTTGCCTTGTTAAAACTTAATAACACCTCCATATTTCCAGCATAGCATGGAGTGCCCCCTCCTAATGATAAAACGAAATCGCCTTCTTTATCTAAAAGCTCCTTTAAATATACATGTTCTTGCTTTCTAAAATAGATTTCTCCTTTCTGTTCAAAAATTTCAGAAACTGTTTTTCTTTCCTTTTTTTCTATATATGCATCTAAATCAATAAATGGAGTTTGCATTTTTTCGGCTAAAATTCGTCCAATTGTCGATTTCCCACTCGCCATATACCCCAATAATACAATTTTCATAAACTAGTAATTAAGTAGTTACAAATATGAGTAAAAATTATTACAAAAAAGCTTTTTTGATTTAAAGAACAGTTGTATATTTGCAACCGCTTTCACAAAGAAGCAATGACCGGGTAGCTCAGTTGGTAGAGCATCTCCCTTTTAAGGAGAGGGTCCTGGGTTCGAGCCCCAGCCCGGTCACAAAAAGTTAAGCAAATGCTTAACTTTTTTAGTTTATGCACGTATGGCGGAATTGGTAGACGCGCAGGCTTGAGGGGCTTGTTTCCAACGGAAGTGCAGGTTCGACTCCTGTTACGTGCACAATAAAAAAGCACCCTACATTTTGTAGGGTGCTTTTTTATTGGTACCGTCAAAGGGGGTAATGCCCCAAAGCTTGCCTCGAAAATCAAGAGCTTTTTTCCTATAAATACCTCATGAACTTGCTCCGAGATAGTTGACCGCTGTAGATTATTCAAATAAAAAAAGGAGACTAAAAAGCCTCCTTATCGTAAATTTATATCAAATTACTTAGTTTAGTATGTAAGTATCATAATCTAAATAACAAGTATCTCCCTGGACTATGGTTTTTATACCATTCCATGTTTTATTATGAAGCCCATCTCCTACTGTATAATTATCTACATACGGATTGTGTTTTGTATAATCTACCCATTTTTTTAAACTAAGGTTGTATTCATATTCATTAGAGGCTTTTACTCCATCTCTATAAACATAACACCCAGAATCACATTCTCCCACTACAGAAACTATTCTAAAGCGTTCACCCGCTTTTGCTTTTACCATAAAATCAATAACCTCACCATCAGCTACACTTCTTTTTTGATTGAATTTATAATAATCTAAGCCTACATGACCTTCAATTCCGTATCCCCAGTAAATTTTCCTTCCAGCTAAATACCAGGATCCTAATTCTTGATCATACTTTTCTACATAAAACCTACCAAAAAGCTCTCCTCCACTAGTTCCGTGATCGCTTCCATATAAAGCCACATTAGTTGGATCTACTCTTATTTTATCATAATATACTAAATCACATTCTTTGATAGTATACTCTAAATTTGAACTTACTTTGAATGGTCTATTATCATAGGTATAGTTCACTTTGTATGAAATAGGATATCCAGGATTATTAACTGATACCTCTGCTCCTTCTTTTAGAAATTCAACAACTCTATCTAAATTATTAGCCATGGCAGCTAAAGATGATGCTATTCCTGAAGTTGCATTTCCTCCTAATTGCTTTACTTTAACAGTCGATTCACTGAAAATAGACTTATATCTTGCTTCTATTTCTGCATTCACTTTTGTTCCAACTGCTTTATAAGCAAAATTCAATGCTGCTTCAACTTCTTTAGCACTACTACTCGACTCATAAATTAACGTATATAGTTTACCATAAGTTACAGACTCTATATACGAAGACGGATTTTGTTGCTCTTCACTTACCTCTAAATAATCAGTAACATAGGGTTGTAATCTATCTGGAGAAACATTGTTGGTAAACCACCCATTCTTTCCTATAATTCCTTCTTTAGGAGACACTGAAGCTGTAAAAAAACGTTGCCTTAAAGTAACTGCATATCTTGTTTTTTGACTAGAAAAGTCTAGCCCAAAACTACCAGATACTTTTACACTAGGTCCAGAGTATCCAGCATTTAAAGAAAGTTGAAATTGTTTTTCATCATGAATTCGTTGAATACTAATATCAAAGCTAGCAGGAAAATTAGCTTCACTTTTATAGTATGCATTTAAAATAGAATTCAAATTGTCTTGTACTTTTCCTGGTGTTGGCACTTCAATAATTCTTGAAGTAGAAGCAGATGTTCCTGATAACACGTTAACTCTTACCTCTACAGGATTCCTGTCTTCTCCTGAAATAGGTATCGACACTGGAGCTCCTTCTTGTATAGATCTTGCTGCTACTAAATTACCTGGCCATAATAAAGAACTATTGGCATCTAGAATAAAGAAGTCTGAATCTGTTTGAGTAAACGATATTTCTTTATCAACACAGTTTTCTTCCATCGCTAGTCTTTCAGCTTTGGATGACTTGCTATCGTGTAGTTCTTTGATATTTAAATTATGAATACCATCAGGAATATCTGATGTTATAAATTGTGCTATTTGTTCTGTGCTAGAATTTATTTCAGTATTGTGTAATAAATCTTCTTTTTGACATGAAATAATTGAAAAAAGGGTTAATCCAAGTATTTTTAGATTTTTCATTTATTTATTTTTAAAATTTAACATTGTACTAATTAAGACCTCGAGGAGTAATTAAACATCTAAAAATGTGTTTTCCCTACTTTTTTATTTATTTTTTTAAATTATTACACTGTTTTACCGCCTATATTTTACTTTTTACACAAACAAAAACCCCCGAAAGTAAAGAATAGTTAATTTCACAAATTATTAACGAGTATAAAGCCTATTATTCTTATTTTCGCCCTATGCAAAAACAATTATTATTTCTAGTAGCAATAGTATTTAGTATATTGTCTATTCAGGCGCAAGACAAACTAAAAGGGCAAATAATAGACTCAGAATCTAAAAAGCCTTTAAGTGCAGCACATATCTTAAATCTCAATAGCGTTGTAGGTACCATTACTAATGAAAATGGGCTCTTTGATCTTGTTGCTCAAGCAAACGATACAGTATTGGTTTCCTATCTAGGTTATGCTTCTATTAAATTAAAAGTTACGAACGACCTTTTAAAAGGGAATGAAGTGGTTATATCTTTAGAAGAAAAGCCTGAAGAGGTAAAAGAAGTGGTTATTAAATCAACCAAACTAATAGGTGTTTTGGAAGTAGATATTAAGCAAGTTCCTAAAGATCGTTTTACAAGGATACATATCAACGGATTACCACAAACATATGAAGTTGGAAGACCTCAAAAAATTTCCTCACCTATAGCTAAACTGTTGAATCCAGTAGATTTGGTATATAACCTCTTTGGAAGCAAACCGAAACAGCTTAAAAAATTAAAAAAGCTTAAAAAAGAGGATGATTTACGTAAAATGTTAGCTGGTAAATTTGATCGTGAAGTTATGATGGAATATCTTGAAATGGATAGAGCTGAGTTAAACAAACTATTATCTGACTGTAATTACTCTGAATATTTTATAAAAAAAGCTAGTGACTTGCAATTAATAGAAGCTGTTTTAAACTGCTACGAAAATTATAAAACCGTAAAAAAAGGGAAAATAGAACGAAACAGAATACCTGACCAGAAATAAATGAAAGCAGCAAAATTTTGCTGCTTTTTTTATGCTTCTATTTCAACCAAAAGAACTAAATTTACAGCTTTCAAAAACACACACAAACACAACTAATAATGATTCATTTCTTTGGAAACGTAAACAGCAAGGTTTTTGCTGTTCAAACAACAGAAGAATTAACATCTGAAACAATTTCGAAATTAACTTGGTTATTTGGCAACCAACCGAAAATAAATGCGGCGTCTATCGACGCCTTTTTTGTTGGACCCAGAGCAGCAATGATTACTCCTTGGAGTACCAATGCTGTCGAAATTACTCAAAACATGGGAATTTCTGGAATAATTAGAATAGAAGAATTTGAAGCGGTAGCTAATGATTTTTCTGATTTCGATCCGATGATTTCTCAAAAATTTGACGGGTTAAACCAAGCGACTTTTACCATTAATATTCAGCCTGAGCCAATTTTAGAAATTGACAACATTGCTGCTTACAACGAGCAAGAAGGACTAGCTTTAAGCAATGAAGAAATTACTTATTTAGAAGAAGTAGCTACTAAAATAGGAAGAAAATTAACCGATTCTGAAGTATTTGGATTTTCTCAAGTAAATTCAGAACACTGTCGTCATAAAATTTTCAACGGAACTTTTGTTATTGACGGTGAAGAGATGCCTACTTCTTTATTCAAGTTAATTAAAGAAACCTCTAAGCAAAATCCAAACGATATTGTATCTGCTTATAAAGACAATGTAGCTTTTATCCAAGGACCAAAGGTGGAACAATTTGCTCCTAAAAGTGCGGATAAACCCGATTTTTACGAAACAAAAGAATTTGAATCTGTTATTTCTTTAAAAGCAGAAACTCACAATTTCCCTACTACTGTTGAGCCTTTTAATGGTGCTGCAACAGGCTCAGGAGGTGAAATTCGCGATAGATTAGCTGGTGGAAAAGGATCGTTGCCATTAGCAGGTACTGCGGTATACATGACTTCGTATTCTCGTTTAGAAGAGAATCGCCCTTGGGAAAAAGGAATGGATGAACGTACATGGTTATACCAAACTCCTATGGATATTTTAATCAAAGCATCTAACGGAGCTTCTGATTTTGGTAATAAATTCGGACAACCTTTAATTTGCGGTTCTGTATTAACCTTTGAACATGAGGAAGATGCTCGCAAACTTGGTTTTGATAAAGTCATCATGCAAGCGGGTGGTATTGGATATGGTAAAAAAGAGCAAGCATTAAAAGATACTCCGCAAGAAGGAGATAAAATAGTAATTCTTGGTGGTGAAAATTATCGTATTGGGATGGGAGGGGCTGCTGTTTCTTCTGCTGATACTGGAGAATTTTCAACGGGAATTGAGTTAAATGCAATTCAACGTTCAAACCCAGAAATGCAAAAACGTGCTGCCAATGCGGTTCGTGGTATGGTAGAAAGTGATGAAAACTTTATCGTTTCTATTCACGATCATGGAGCTGGTGGGCACTTAAACTGTTTATCTGAATTAGTAGAAGATACTGGTGGAAAAATCGACTTAGATAAATTACCAGTGGGTGACCCTACCCTATCTGATAAAGAAATTATAGGGAATGAGTCACAAGAGCGTATGGGATTGGTAATTGCTGAAAAGCATATCGATACCCTTCATAAAATAGCTGAACGCGAACGTTCACCAATGTACACGGTAGGTGATGTTACTGGAGATCACCGTTTTACTTTTGAATCTAAAACCAACGGAAACAAACCAATGGATTTAGCTTTAGAAGATATGTTCGGTAGTTCTCCTAAAACAGTTATGACTGATAAAACAGTAGAACGTAATTATGCTAATGTGGAGTATTCTAAAGAAAACTTTACTCATTATTTAGAGCAAGTTTTGCAATTAGAAGCGGTTGCCTGTAAAGATTGGTTGACTAATAAAGTGGACCGTTGTGTTGGTGGAAAAGTAGCAAAACAACAATGTGTTGGTTCATTACAAATCCCCCTAAACAATGTTGGGGTAATGGCATTAGATTATAAAGGTAAAGAAGGAATTGCCACTACAATTGGACACTCTCCTATTTCTGGATTGATTGATCCGGAAGCTGGAAGTAAAAACTCAATCGCTGAAGCCTTAACAAATATTGTATGGGCTCCTTTAAAAGATGGTTTGCAATCGGTTTCATTATCAGCTAACTGGATGTGGCCTTGTAAAAATGAAGGAGAAGATGCTCGTTTATACAAAGCAGTAAAAGCGGTTTCAGATTTTTCTATCGATTTAGGAATCAATGTTCCAACAGGAAAGGATTCTTTATCGATGAAACAAAAATATCCGAATGAAGAAGTAATTTCTCCTGGAACTGTGGTTATTTCTGCCGCAGCTAACTGTAACGATATTACCAAAGTAGTAGAACCTGTTTTACAACCAAATAAAGGAAACATCTATTACATCAACTTATCGCAAGATGATTTTAAATTAGGAGGAAGTTCTTTTGCACAAATCCTAAATAAATTAGGAAACTCTGCTCCTACGATTACCAATAATAAGTTCTTTAAATCTGCTTTTACTATTTTACAGAATTTAATTAAAGAAGGAAAAATCGTTGCAGGTCACGATGTGGCGTCTGGAGGATTGATTACTACCTTATTAGAATTGTGTTTTGCAGATGTAAATGTAGGTGCCAACTTAGATTTATCTCCTTTAAATGAAGCTGATAGTATCAAATTGTTATTTGCAGAAAACTCAGGAATTGTTTTCCAAGCAACAGATGCTTCTGTCGAACAAACTTTAGCTGATAATAACATTGAGTTCTTTAAAATTGGTTCGGTTACTGAATCTGATCGATTAAATATTAAAAATGGTTCTGATGTTTTTGCTCTATCAATTGCTGAGTTAAGAGACACTTGGTATAAAACGTCATATTTGTTAGATCAAAAGCAAACAGCTAACGGTTTGGCTAAAGATCGTTTTGATAATTATAAAAACCAACCATTAAACTATACATTTCCTACGTATTTTACAGGGAAGCTTGCTGATACTGTGGGAACTGTAACTAACAGACCTAAAGCTGCTATTATTCGTGAAAAAGGTTCAAACTCTGAACGCGAAATGGCAAATGCTATGTATTTAGCTGGTTTTGATGTAAAGGATGTTCACATGACAGATTTAATTTCTGGTCGTGAAACGCTAGAAGATATTCAATTTATTGGGGCTGTAGGTGGATTTTCAAATTCCGATGTATTAGGATCTGCTAAAGGATGGGCTGGTGCATTTTTATATAATGAAAAAGCAAATACTGCTTTGAAAAATTTCTTTAAAAGAGAAGATACGCTTTCAGTTGGTATATGTAACGGGTGTCAGTTGTTTATGGAATTAGAACTTATTAATCCTGAACATAATGAGCATGGTAAAATGCTTCACAACGATTCTAAGAAACACGAAAGCTCATTTACATCTGTAAAAGTTCAAGAGAATAATTCAGTAATGTTATCTAGTTTAGCTGGAACTGAACTAGGAGTTTGGATTTCTCATGGAGAAGGAAAGTTCCATTTACCGCAAACTGAAGACAAGTATAACATTGTGGCTAAGTATGGATATGAAGGCTATCCTAACAATCCAAACGGTTCAGATTATAACACAGCGATGCTATGTGATAAAACGGGTCGTCATTTAGTTACTATGCCACATATTGAACGTTCTACTTTCCAATGGAACTGGGCAAACTATCCACAAGACAGACAAGATGAAGTTTCTCCTTGGTTAGAAGCTTTTGTGAATGCCAGAAAATGGATAGAGAATAAAAAATAAGTAGAATACCACATTCTCAACTACAAAAAGCACTCTGTAAACAGGGTGCTTTCTTTTTTTTTACAAAAGTAAACACACAATTCGTGTATTTACAATTGTTAACTACTTGTTTTTAGTTACAATTGTAATAACTATCCTGAATCATAGCTATTACAACAGCTATGTTACAGATATAGAAGTATAATTAGTTCTTTTTAATTATCATGCTTATAGGCTTAGTAATTTTAGAGTACTTATATAAGTGAGATGTTATTATTATACTGATTTTAAAGAATTTAAATAGAATTATAAAAAGAAGTCTATTATTTAGATGTATAAAGCGTTATTATTTATTTTAAAAGCATAAAACAAGCTATTAATAAGCG
>NZ_JBLWTZ010000026.1:0-35315 GCF_048269885.1 Tenacibaculum sp.
AACCTTACTCTACGCTTTTTTCTTTCTGGTTTTTATTACTAAATTTAAACAATTGCTAACTTAAGATGTATAACCGCGATTACGGCGGGTTAGACTGCTTTAAAATTCACTCGAAATTGCTAACATAAGTGTTAAACTGAAAAACAAAGTAAACTTAACCATTATAACCAATTAAAGAAACTGAATGGGAATATTTGACTTTTTAAAACCAAAAAAGATAGAAAAACAGATAGATATAAATACTTATCTATTACATGAGTTAAAAAAAAGCATTGAAGAAAAAGGAAATACCGTAGAGTTTTCAACTCAATATGCTGCTATAATAGTTAATTCGGAGATTGAAATAGCAACAGCAATTATACCTGGAGATTTTCATCCTTCATTGTTACCTTTATTAATAATAACTATTAACAAAGAATATTTTCCTAATGGAATTGAATCTAGCATAGTAGGGTTAGGAAATACTACTGAGCAAAAAGTTAAATCTGCTATAGAAAATTATTTATCAAACATATTTCTTCCAATTTTAGATAGCTTTACAGATAGTCACTTGGAAGAATTTGATTTCAAATCTAGCTCGGCAGGCAGAGAAATACTTTGGCATCCAAAAATGAGTCAAAATTTATTTCAAGGAAAATGGATTGAAACTCACACCGAAATAAATTTATATTCAATTGTAGAAAGTCAATTGAAAAACAAGCTTTCTGACAAAAAATTAAACTGGTTGAAACTCTATATTTCTCGTCAACCAGATGGAACAATTTCTGGTGAATGTCTGTTAAATAATGAAGTTTGGGAGAAAGGATATTACCTTTTAGAAAATTATGCAAAAACCTGGAAAGATAATGGAGAGTTTTTAGGACACAAGCAGTTTATCATGTTTAGAAGATGTGATGCTTTTGATGCAAGTATTGAAACTTATGAAAATTCAATGATCTAAAACAAATATTCATATTCTAAAAATAATCAGTTTGAAAAAGCTGTTTTTATGTGTGGGGTAGCTCACAGGCATTCAATTATTGAAAAAGTCAAAATTTTTAACGACAATGAAAAAATAAATATGAATTGGTTAGTTTATGGAAGTTAAAACCTATTAAAAATCTTCACATAACAATATATAACCAAAAATTAATAACTTTCTTCACTAAATAGCAGTTATACAAGACTGTCCCTATTACTTAAAAAACCATATGAAACTATTTAACTTTATTATTTATTACTGTATAGTAACCTGTATTCTTACTTTATTAAGTTCATTTTCTAGTAATGACTATGATTATATAAGTATCGGTTTAAGTGTATTTGGAATCGTAGTTTGTGCTATATCAAAATATTATAAAGAGAACTTAATTTTACTGATATTAATTTGGTACTTATCCGCTTCTTTTATCAATGAAGCTGTGAACATTAATTTTCTGATATCTTTATCGTCAAATATTTATATGTCAATAGGTAAAATAGGTTTTGCTTTTAACATATTCTACATAATACCTTCTATTCTAATTATCATTTATTATAGTCAATTATCTTTCTTAAATAAAAAATTAAAAGGAATTGTGCACACTGAATCTAGCCAAATACCCTTTGGAACAGCAATTGAATTTGAATTAAATGATTTCAAGGATAAAAAATTAAAAGGTGTTACTGATATGAAGATAGAAGGAGAAATTTTTGACAAGATTTCTTTTGAAAAAATAAAAGATTCTAATACTTCTTTAGCTACAATTGAAATTTATAATGAGCATAAAAAGCTAGGTGCTACAATAAAGCTTAATTAAATATATTTTTTTAAAGAAGTATTTGTATGAATAAAAATTCCCGCCTAAGCGGGAATTTCTATATTATAAAATAAGTAAAGACAATCTACTGAAACAAATCCGAAGATAAATAACGATCACCTCTATCACAAATCACCGCTACAATTACGCCTTTATCAATCGTTTGGGCTATTTCTAGCGCTGCATGTACCGCTCCTCCACTACTCATTCCTGCAAAAACACCTTCTTCTTGTGCTAGTCTTCGCGTCATATTTTTCGCATCGCTTTCGTCTAGCTCTACCACTTGATCTACCTTACTTTTGTTAAAGAATTTTGGTTGATAGGCTGGTGTCCACTTACGAATTCCTGGTATTCTAGCTCCATCTTTAGGCTGTGCTCCTATAATTTGTACTTCAGGGTTTTGTTCTTTTAAATAGGTAGAAACTCCCATAATGGTTCCTGTGGTTCCCATGGCAGATACAAAATGAGTTATTGCTCCCTCTGTATCATTCCAAATTTCTGGACCTGTAGTTTTATAGTGTGCTTTCCAGTTATCGGTATTTTCAAACTGATTTAGCATAAAATACCCTTTTTTATAGCGTAATTCTAAGGCGACATCTCTAGAACCTTCAATACCTTTTTCTGCATCCGTTAAAATAACCTCAGCTCCGTAAGCACGCATCGTTTTTACACGTTCTTCTGTAGAGTTTTCTGGCATCACCAATACCATATTTACGCCTAATACTTTTGCCATGAGTGCTAACGCAATTCCCGTGTTTCCACTAGTTGCTTCTACTAAATAGTCTCCTGGACGGATATTTTTCCTTTTAATAGCTTCAGCAATCATATTAAAAGCCGCTCTATCTTTTACACTTCCACCTGGGTTATTTCCCTCTAGTTTTAATAATAGTTTTACGCCTTCTTTTTGAAGAATGTTTGAAACTTCTATGAGTGGCGTATTCCCTATACTATCTATAATTGTTTTAGTTTTCATGGTTGATTTTGTACCTACATCATTTAACATAGGATTTTCTAGTGGTTATTTTATTTTCTGACTCATAGGTTACAATAGATCCTTTGGGTACAGAGGTGGTTACGCAAACATTTGCGCCTATTACGCTATCGCTGCCTATTACTACATCGCCCCCTAAAATAGTTGCGTTGGCATAAATGGTTACATTATTTTCAATCGTTGGATGTCTTTTTGTGGAAGCTAATTCTTTTTTTACTTGAATTCCTCCTAGGGTAACTCCTTGATAAATTTTTACGTTTTCTTTAATAATGGTAGTCTCTCCAATCACAATTCCTGTTGCATGATCTATAAAAAACGAATCGCCAATAGTTGCTCCTGGATGGATGTCCGTTCCCGTTAATCCGTGTGCATATTCACTCATCATTCTTGGTAAAATCGGAATTTCCATTGTATACAATTCATGACTCAAACGATATACCGCAATCGCATGAAACCCCGGATAGGCTAAATACACTTCTCCTAAGCTTTTACAGGCGGGATCTGTTTTTTCAAATGCCTTGGCATCTAAATCTAACTTTTCTCGTATTCCACAAAATGTTTGTTGGTATACAGCCCATGCTTCCGAAGCATTTTCAACAGCTAACCCGTTTAAAATTTTCACAAACTTTTCTTTTAAATGATTTGCTTTTTCTTGACATACATCATTAAACAATGCATAAAATAATTGCTTTGTAAAGTTTGCTACATCATCTTTTAATGATAAATCGTATTGTTTGAATTGCATTTACTATTTTTTTTACAAAAATAACTAACTTTCTGGAGCTAGCTCAACTTCAAGTCCTTCTAATTCAGGTGTCATTTGAATCTGGCATCCCAATCGGCTATTTTCTTCTACATGAAATGCTTCTGCTAGCATTGCATCTTCATCATCATTCATATCTGGCAATTCATGGCTCGATTTCACATAACATTGACACGAGGCACACATGGCCATTCCTCCACAGATTCCAATAGTTCCTTCAGGAGCTAATTCGTATGATCGAACTACTTCCATTAAGTTCATTGCCATATCTGTCGGAGCAACTACCTCATGCATTACACCTTCACGGTCTGTTATTTTTATATTGATGTCTTGATTATCCATTTGTAACAATTTCTTAAAGGAATCAGTAGTTAGGTAGGCTATTTTAGTTTGGTTGGTGAAGGAGTTTTTACTTAAAACTTGTAATTACAACAAACTTATCCGCTCAACTCCTAACTACTTTCATCCTAATCCCCAATTATTGAATTGCTTTTACTACCGCTTTTGGTGCTTCTTTTCTTGTTCCGTCGAAACCGTCTACACCGCCAACAGTGGTATATTTCATTACATATTTTTTATCTGGATGGATGCGTTTATATGCACTTTGACACATGAGTGTTGCTTCGTGAAATCCACACAAAATCAATTTTAGTTTCCCTGGATAGGTATTCACATCTCCAATGGCATAAATACCTTCCACATTCGTTTGGTAATCTAAGGCATTGTTTACTTTAATAGCATTCTTTTCAATTTCTAATCCCCAGTTGGCAATAGGACCTAATTTAGGCGCTAATCCAAATAATGGAATAAAATGATCGGTATCTATCATATAAGGTTCTTTCCCTTTTTCTTCTACTACAACACCTGTTACATGATTTTCTCCTAATACTGCTTTTACCTCAGCAGGTGTAATTAAGTTTATCTTGCCTAAATTCTTTAACTCTTGAACTTTTTCTACAGAGTCTAACGCTCCTCTAAACTCGTTTCTTCGGTGAATTAAGGTTACCGATTTTGCTACATCTGTTAAGAAAATAGACCAATCTAATGCAGAATCTCCACCTCCAGCAATTACCACATCTTTATCACGGTACAATTCTGGTTCTTTAATCATGTACTCCACTCCCTTGTCTTCAAAATCAGCAATGTTAGGAATCGGTGGCTTACGAGGTTCAAAACTTCCCAGTCCTCCTGCAATAGCTACCACAGGTGCTTGGTGTTTGGTTCCTTTATTGGTGGTTACGATAAACGTTCCGTCATCTTGCTTCTCAATAGTATCTGCACGTTCCCCTAAAGTAAATCCAGGTTCAAACTGCTTGATTTGCTCTAGTAAGTTCTTTGTTAAATCTCCTGCTAAGATCTCTGGATATGCTGGAATATCGTAAATAGGTTTCTTCGGATAAATTTCTGAACACTGCCCTCCTGGTTGTGGTAAGGCATCAATTAAATGACAACGTAATTTTAACAATCCTGCTTCAAAAACGGTGAATAGCCCTGTAGGACCTGCTCCAATAATTAATATATCTGTTTGTATCATTTCTACTCTATTTCACTAAACTCTCTGTCAGTTTATTTAATGTTTCTACTTTATGTTCAAAGTTTCCTTTGATGGTTTTTCTATAACTATTTAGGTTTTGTACTAATTGATTGATGTCTTCTGGAATTACTTCTTCAAAAAACTGACGCAATCTTTTAGCGGTCGTGGGTGATTTTCCATTGGTTGAAATGGCTACTTTTACGTTTCCTTTAGTAACAATTCCCCCCATATAAAAATCACAGTATGGTGGATTATCGGCTACATTTACCAGTTTATTTTGGTTCCTACAATCTTTATACACTTGTATATTTACTTCAGGAACATCGGTTGTCGCAATCACCAGATATTTTCCCTGCAAATAGGTATCATTATAACTATCTGTTATTCTAGTAACTTTACCTTTTTGAGCCATAGCAATGGTTTCTTCTCTAAAAAAAGGAGCTACCATGGTTACCTCAGCATCTGGACTCGATTTTAATAAAAATCGTAGCTTTTCTTCTGCAACAAACCCTCCTCCAACTATTAGTACTTCCAAGCTTGCTGTTTTTAAAAAGATAGGATATAAGTTATTTCTTTCTTCCATTATACCACCTCTTTTAAAGCTACTTCTTGTTGTACTTGTAGTAATTGCTGTCTGTGATTTACCACATCTCCTAACAAAATAATAGCAGGATTACTCAAGTTATTTTTAGCAACTACTTCTTCTATCGTATCTACGGTACCAATTCCTATTTTTTCTTCAGGAGTTGTTCCGTTTTGAATAATAGCTACCGGTAATTCGTTCTTCCCTTCTGCCTTAAAAAGCTGAATGATTTCAGAGAGCTTACCCATTCCCATTAAAATAACAACCGTTGCACTTGATTTTGCTGCCAAGGCAACATCATTTGATAATTGGTGCTGTTTTGTAGTTCCTGTAATGACCCAAAAACTTTCTGAACTTCCTCTTTTTGTCAACGGGATATTCTGATAAGCTGGTACCGCTAACGATGAAGAAATCCCTGGTACTACAGCAACCTTTAATCCATGTTTTGCGGCATATTCCATTTCTTCTGCTCCTCTACCAAAAATAAAAGGGTCACCTCCTTTTAAACGCACTACATGTCCGTGAGAAAATCCTCTCGCAACAATCAACTCATTGATTTGTTCTTGTTGATAACGGTAACACCCTCTTCTCTTTCCTACAAAAATGACTTCTGCATTCGGATTCACATATCCTAACAGTTCGTTATTCACCAATGCATCGTACAATACCACATCGGCTTGCTCTAATGCTTTAATGGCTTTTAAGGTGATTAAATCAATATCTCCTGGTCCTGCTCCTACTACGGTTAATTTCGGTTGATTTTTCATTGGACTCTCCTTTTTTAACTTTCTACGGCTACTTTTCGGTAGGCATCAACTGTTTTATAAAATGATGCTGCTTCTTCTACATACTTTTTTGCAAAAGCTTCCGTAGGTTCATTTTTATTGATTTGATAAATCAATGCTGCAAATGAACTTGATACTTCTATTTTATTTGTTGCTACAAACAGTTCATCAAAATTGGTAATGATTCCTGCTTGTGTATTGGTTTTTGCTCCTTCTGCTGTTAACAAGGCTTTAGCTGTGTTTACCATAGCTGCATAAGCGTGGTAAATACTATCTGACCATTGTTGATTATTCAAGGCCTGTGAAGCATTTTCTAGCTTTTCTTCACTTTCAAACAGTAAGGTTGCTACTAAGTCTATCACCACTCCTGCACATTCTCCTACTCCTATGGCTTTTACATAGTTTTTATCGTGTCCCCAATCAATAAAATCATCTTCTGTTAAATTGGTAGTGTCTGATAATTCTTTTAACAGCTCATAGAAATATGTTTTTCCTTGTCTATCATAATAGTTTAGGAAATCTTCATTTGCTTGTTTATGTCTTTCGAAGTCGTTTAATAAGATTCGTAAAGATTCTGGTCCTCTTTTACTTGGGATTTTAATCAACTTATCTGCAAAACGACCATTTCCGCCACCTAAAACTCCTCCTCCAACTAATACTTGTAAAGCAGGTGCTAATAACTTCCCTACTTTTATTGACATTCCTTGAAAACCAATATGTGCCATGTTGTGTTGTCCACAAGCATTCATACATCCACTAATTTTAATAGTGATGTCTTTGTTATTTACATACTGTGGATATTCTGCTTTTAACACACGTTCTAACTCTGCTGCAATTCCTGTACTACTAGCAATACCTAGGTTACACGTATCCGTTCCCGGACATGCAGTGATATCATTCAAACTATTATATCCTGCGTCTGCAAAACCTAATTTTTGTAATTCTGTATAGAAAAATGGTAAAAACTCTTCTCTTACATGACGAATCAAGATATTTTGACGTAGCGTAAAACGTAACTCATTCGCTCCATATTTCTTTATTAAATCTGCTAACAAACGTGCTTTATCTGTATAAAAATCCCCTAAATGTACTTTGATACCTATCGCGTATAGTCCATCTTGCTTTTGTTTGAAAACATTCGTTGTTTTCCAGTTTTGATACGCTTCTTCATCTTCAATTACTACAGATGGAACTTCGTTGGTTTCAAAAACAATGTCTTGTTCAAAATCGGTAGTATCTATCGGATACGTTTTACATGCTAATGCGGCTCTTTCAGCAGCTACTAATTCTAAGAAAGCATCTACACCTAAATCTTTCACTAAAAATTTTAAGCGAGCTTTGGCTCTTTTAGCACGTTCTCCATAACGATCAAATACACGTAACACACCTTCAATAGTAGGAATTAGTACTTCTGCTTCTAAAAACTCATAAATTACATCGGCATGACGCGGTTGTGAACCCAATCCTCCAGCTAATAATACCTTGAATCCTTTTACTTCTTTACCATCAACTGTTTTCGTTTTAGCAATAAACCCTAAATCGTGAATAAAACTCAACGCAGTATCTTCTTCTGTAGCTGAGAAAGACATTTTGAACTTTCTTCCCATTTCCTGACAGATTGGGTTGCGTAAGAAAAACTGGAAAGTAGCATGTGCATACGGTGTTACATCAAACGGTTCTTTCGCATCGATTCCCGCAGTTTCTGAGGCCGTTACATTACGTACTGCATTACCACATGCTTCACGCAACGTAATATCGTCTTTCTCTAACTGTGCCCATAACTCAGGGGTTCTGTCTAAACTTACATGATGAATTTGAATATCTTGACGTGTGGTAATGTGTAAACGCCCTCTTGAATATTCATCAGAAACATCTGCTATTCTGTGTAATTGTTCACTTGTAACTTTACCATACGGTAATTTTATACGAATCATTTGTACCCCAAACTGACGTTGCCCGTAAATTCCTCTGGCTAAACGTAAGCTTCTAAAACGTTCTTCATCTATTTTTCCTTCGTTAAACAAACGTATTTTACGTTCTAACTCTAGGATATCCTTTTCTACTAAAGGGTTTTCTATTTCTGATCTAAAACTTTGCATGTGGTTTTTTAATAGTTGTTTACTTGTAAAAGCATTGTTATTCGTTATGTAAGAACTTTTGCTTTGCTAACAATTGTTCTTCTGTTTCTACATGTGCATCATCTGGTACACAACAATCTACTGGACATACTGCTGCACATTGTGGTTCTTCATGAAATCCTTTACACTCAGTACATTTATCAGGCACTATAAAATAGTACTCGTCTGATACTGGCTCATTGTCTTCGTCTGCATTTACCGAAGCTCCATCTAGTAAGGTTACATTTCCTTGTAATGAGGTTCCTTCACTATATTTCCAGTCACTTGCTCCTTCGTAAATGGCTGTATTTGGGCATTCTGGTTCACAAGCCCCACAGTTGATGCATTCATCTGTAATGATTATTGCCATAACTTTTTATTATTTACTTGATAAAACCAACTCCTGACGTGGTATTAGTTTTGGGATTGATGATTATAAACGCTCCGTTTGCTTTATTTTCCTCATATGAATCAACAAACAATGGTTTGCTTACTTTTAAACTCACTTCTCCAATTTCGTTTAGTGATAATTGAGTTGGAGTTTCTTCTTTTCCAGAAAAATCAGTACGGATTAAAGCTGTTAGTTCTGTTATTTTTGCTTGCACATCATTTACACCATGCTTGATGTAATATTTTTGAGAAGCTTGTAATGGTGCTTTATCCATCCAACAAATAGTAGCCTCTAACTGTTTTACTACAGAAGGTTCTTCTCCTGTTTTTACCAACATATCTCCTCTACTTACATTTACATCATCTTCTAAGGTGATGTTTACAGCGCTTCCTCTCTTTGCTCTTGCATATTCTTTATCAAAAAACTGAATACTTTTTATGGTAGATTTTGTTGCTGATGGTAATACCGTTACGCTATCTCCTACTGCTAAATCACCTCCATACAATTTCCCTGCATATCCTCTGAAATCGTGATATTCGTCTGTTTTTGGACGAATAACTGTTTGCACAGGGAAACGTGCTTTTGATACTTCTTGCGTATCTTCAGACCCCAAGTTTTCAAGGTGATTCAGTAAAGTTTCTCCTTTATACCAAGGGGTGTTTTCTGAAGACTTCACAACATTATCTCCTTTTAAAGCTGAAAGAGGTATGAATGTGATATTTTGATTTTGATAATCGCTCTTCTTAGCTAGATACTCTATTTCTCCTTTAATCTGATTGAATTTTTCTTCTGAAAAATCTACCAAATCCATTTTATTTACTGCTACTATTACATCTTTTACTCTCAATAAATTATTGATAAAGAAATGACGATAAGTTTGTTCTACCACTCCATTTCTAGCATCTACCAAAATGATAGAAGCTTGTGAATTTGAAGCTCCAGTAACCATGTTTCTAGTATACTCTATATGACCTGGAGTGTCGGCTATGATAAAACTTGTTTTTGGTGTTGAAAAATAAATATGAGCTACATCAATAGTAATTCCTTGTTCACGTTCTGCTACCAATCCGTCGGTGGCTAAAGAAAAGTCTAAGTAATCAAACCCACGTTGTTTACTTTTTTCTTCTATCGCTTCTAATTTATCTTGGGTTAATGATTTTGTGTCGTATAAAATTCGCCCGATTAGTGTACTCTTTCCGTCATCTACACTTCCTGCTGTTGCTATTTTTACTACGTTCATATTTTATGTTGTTGGCGATTGGCAATTGGCCATTAGCTTTTAGCTTTTAGCTATTAGCTATTAGCTATTAGCTCTTGGCTCTTGGCTTTTAGCTATTAGCCTTTAGCACTTGCCTAGTTTTATTTTGTTATTAATTTTCATATTGCTAACAGCCAAGAGCTAATAGCAAAAAACCTTTTTTAAAAATATCCTTGTTGTTTACGTTTTTCCATCGCTGCCTCTGAGCGTTTATCGTCTATTCTTGCTCCTCTTTCTGATATGGTTGATTCTCTAATTTCATCCACCACGGTATCAATATCTATCGCATCTGACAAGACTGCTGCCGTACAACTCATGTCTCCTACTGTTCTAAAACGAACCATACGCTCTTGTACTTCTTCTTCCTCTTCTCTATACACCACTTCATCGTTTGCAGACCAGATTAACCCATCTCTAATAAAAGTGGCTCTTTTGTGAGCAAAATAAATAGATGGAATTTCAATTTGTTCTTGTTGTATATACGACCATACATCTAACTCTGTCCAGTTAGAAATTGGGAAAACACGTACGTTCTGACCTAAATCGATTCTTCCATTCAGCATATCGAATAATTCTGGACGCTGATTCTTTTCATCCCATTGACCGAAATCATCTCGTACTGAAAAAATACGTTCTTTAGCTCTTGCTTTTTCTTCATCTCTACGCGCTCCACCGATACATGCGTCAAAACCAAATTCTTCTATGGCATCTAATAACGTTTCGGTTTGTAACATGTTTCGGCTCGCGTACTTTCCTGTTTCTTCTTTTACTTTACCAGCATCAATATTATCTTGTACTTGACGAACAATTAACTCAACTCCTAATTCTTTAACTAATCGATCTCTGAATTCAATTGTTTCAGGAAAATTATGTCCTGTATCAATATGTAATAAAGGGAATGGAATTTTCGCTGGATAAAATGCTTTTTGAGCAAGTCGCACCAGCGTTATGCTATCTTTGCCCCCCGAAAACAGTAACACTGGTTTTTCAAATTGCGCGACTACTTCTCTTAATATATATATGGCTTCACTTTCTAAAGCTCCTACTTGTATCGTTTCTGTATTCATAATCCTATTTTTAAATATGTAAACCACATTCTCTGTTACTTTCTACTTTTGTGGGATCGAAGTACTTAAACTCGTTAGGTAATTGATGTTCTTCTAAATAAGTATCTAATTCCTTATCTGACCAATGGTAAAACGGACTCACTTTTAATACTCCATCCTTACTTTTTGAAACTATATCAATACTATCTCTAAAGGCTGTTTGTCCTTTTCTTAAATTGGTAAACCAAACATCTGGCTTATACTCATTCATTGCTCTTTTAAAAGGCTCTAACTTCACTTGTTCAGTAAATACAGCATGTTTAGGATCATCAACTGTTGGTAATCCTAAAGTGATATTTCTGTGTGCTACCGTTTGTTTAGGAACATACAACTGAATGTTTAACTGTAGTTTTTCAATTAACTCTTCAGCATGTTTATAGGTTTGTGGAGTATTATACCCTGTATCACACCAAATAACATCTATACTGTTT
Organism: Tenacibaculum sp.; assembly: GCF_048269885.1. Taxonomy (NCBI): domain Bacteria; kingdom Pseudomonadati; phylum Bacteroidota; class Flavobacteriia; order Flavobacteriales; family Flavobacteriaceae; genus Tenacibaculum; species Tenacibaculum sp. Next base: position 11,738 of record NZ_JBLWTZ010000026.1, read on the forward strand.
TTTACTGATGATACTGCATGTAAAATTGCTCCTTCATAGGGACGAAAGTTTGTTGTTACTACAGCTTTATTAGCTTGTAATAATGCCCAAACAATAATCTCTTTTGGAGATTTGTTTTTTAACTCTGCGTTTACTACTTCTAAATTCATTGTTTCTATACTCATTTTTTGCCCCATTTAATACTGTTCCAAACTCTTTCGTGAAAAAAATACAATAGCATTTTTGTTACTAATTCTATAGCTCCAATTGAAAAAGCTGTTTTTACTTGCCCTGTAATTATCCATGATATTAGTATTGTATCTATGGTTCCAACAACTCTCCAACTTATTGATTTTACAATGCTTCTTATTGGTTTTTCAGAAAGCTTATCTTCCTTGTAATTTGTTTTATTTTCTACTACTTGTTCTACAATCATTTTTAAAATACCATTACCCTATCGGAATACTAGGTTTTAAGTTGACAAATATACAGATGCTTTTTAATTCTCCAAGGAGAAATCAAAAAAATATTTGAGTTTTACAATTTGTTAATACTACACTAAATCTGCAAGTGTATTATTACGAAGTACTTGTAGCGTATTATCTCTTACTTGAATCATTAATTTGTGTACTGAACATGCTTCTTCATCAGGGCAGTCATCACATTTTTCATAATAATTCAAACTAACACAGGGTACCATAGCAATGGGACCTTCTAGTGTTCTAATAACATCAGTCATTTTAATTTCATTGGCTGGTTTTAGCAAATAATAGCCTCCACCCTTTCCTTTTTTGGCTCCTAAAACTCCTGATTTTCGTAAGGTAAGTAATATGCTTTCTAAAAACTTGTGCGAAATATTTTCGTTTTCTGAAATGGTAGCTATTTGTACCATAGTACCCTTTTCTTGTTTTGCAATAAAAGTAAGCGCCTTAATTCCGTATTTTGTTTTCTTAGAAAGCATATTACAAATATATGCTTTACTTCTTAATTATTTAATGCTTGATTTAAATCGTTAATTACATCTTCTACGTTTTCTAATCCCACCGAACATCGTACTAAACCATCAGTAATTCCTACCTCTAATCGATCTTCTTCACTTAACTTACTATGTGTGGTTGATGCTGGATGTGTTACAATGGTTCTGGTGTCTCCTAAATTTGCTGATAATGAGCATAGTTGAATACTATTCAAAAATTTACGTCCTGCTTCGATACCTCCTTGGATTTCAAAAGCAACAACGTTTCCTCCCAATCGCATTTGCTTTTTTGCAATTTCATGCTGCGGATGCGATGTTAAAAATGGATATTTCACCAAGTTCACCTTTGGATGTTCTTCTAAAAACTGCGCTACTTTCAAGGCGTTTTCACAATGTTTTTCTACCCGGATTGCTAAGGTTTCTAAGCTCTTAGACAACACCCAAGCATTGAATGGAGACATTGCAGGACCTGTATTTCTTGAAAATAAATAGATTTCTCTTATCAAGTCCTCTTTTCCTACGGTTACGCCTCCTAAAACACGTCCTTGACCGTCTATTAGTTTTGTGGCTGAATGAATTACCAAATCGGCACCGAATTTAATGGGATTCTGTAAGTAAGGTGTTGCAAAGCAATTATCTATCACCAACAATAAATTGTGCTTCTTTGCTATACTTCCTAACAACTCTAAATCTAAAATATCTACGGCCGGATTGGTTGGAGTTTCTGCATACAATATTTTGGTATTTGGTTGAATTAAGCTCTCGATTTTATCAACTTCGGTAATTTTAAAATAACTTGTTTCAATATTCCACTTTGGTAAATATTTGGTAAACAAACTATGTGTTGAACCAAAAACAGAGCGACACGATACTATATGATCTCCCGCATTTAACAGAGCGCCAAAAGTTGAAAACACCGCTGCCATACCGGTTGCAAATGCATATCCTGCTTCGGCACCTTCCATAGTCACTATTTTATCGACAAATTCTGTGGTATTCGGGTTTGAAAATCGACTGTATAGGTTTCGTTGCTTTTCTTCAGCAAACGACGCTCTCATATCTTCAGCATCGTCAAATACAAAACTTGAAGTTAAGTATAAAGGTGTAGAATGTTCTGAAAATTGTGAACGTTGTGTTTGCGTTCGTATGGCTTGGGTTTCAAAATTTTTGCTCATGTTGTTTTTTTAGATGTTTGTCCGCTTCGCTGTCAGGTAAAAGAATCAAGATTTATAGCTCTTAATTCTTGTATCTTTTTGCTCTGCTCTATTTTTGAGGTTCTTCTTTCTAAGTTTTCTATTCCTTTTTTTCTGATGTCACTTCAAATAAAATTATTGGAATGAAATAATTTTGTATCGAGAAGTATTCTAATCGTTCTCGATACAATTTTTACTTCGTTAACACTCCATAAAAATCACTCGAACTGACAAAGGCTTTTGCAAATCTTATCTCTATTTTCTTGGTTCTTGTTTCTTTCTACTAATTATTATTCTTTGCTAATCGTAAGATGTCTCCAAATACGCCTCTAGCGGTTACTTTAGATCCTGCTCCTGCTCCTTGAATTACGATAGGTTGTTCTCCATAAGATTCTGTGTAAATCTCAAAAATGGCATCAGATCCTTTTAAACTTCCTAAAGGCGAACTCTCTGGTACAGAGACTAACTTTACATCCAATTCTCCTTTTGATTGTTGTAAGTCTCCGTGTAAATCTCCGATATATCTCAGTACGTGTTTCTCTTCCTGTGATTCTTTTTGCTGTTGAAATGTAGCATCTAGTTTTTCTAAGTTTCCTAAAAACTCTTCCGAAGAGACTTCTCTGAACTCCTCTGGAATCAAGTTTTCTATATGAATATCATTAAACTCGTTTTCTAAATCTAATTCACGTGCTAAAATCAATAGTTTTCTGGCAACATCATTTCCACATAAATCCTCACGAGGGTCGGGTTCAGTAAACCCGCTGTCAATTGCTTCTTGTAATACGGTTGAAAACGGCACGTCTTCCGAAGAAAATTTATTAAACAAATAACTTAAGGATCCTGAAAACACCCCTCTAATTCTCGTGATATTTTCTCCTGAATCGTGTAACAGTTTAATCGTATCAATCAATGGTAACCCTGCCCCTACATTCGTTTCGTACAAGTAACTCTTCTTATTTTTATCTAAGGTTTTACGTAGTTTTTTATAAAAATCGTACGAAACGGTATTCGCTATTTTATTAGAGGAAACCAAATCGAACCCTGCATTGACTAACGGAATGTAATTTTCTATAAAGTCTACACTTGCTGTATTGTCTACCGCAATTAAGTTTTCTAAATGATGTTCTTTAGCATAGTCAATTACACTATCAACGGTATGCTTATCTTCTACTGCTTTTTCAAGCTCATTCGACCAATTAGTTCCAACTCCATTTTTTGCTAACAACACTTTTTTAGAGTTCGCAATCGCAAAAATGTTCAGGTGAATTTTACGTCTTTCTAAAATTGATTTTGAATTTTCTAAAATTTGTTCAATCAAGGTTCCGCCAACTAATCCTTTACCAAAAACAGCGATGTTGATTTTTTTCGCCACTCCAAATACCTGACCGTGAATCACATTCAACGCCTTGTGTAACTGCTCTTTCTTCACTACCAAGCTCACATTTTTACCTGTAATGGTATTGTTGAACAACAAGGGAACTATTTGATTTTTAATCAAAGCGTTATATGGGTGATGAAACTCGCTTAAATCTTGCCCTATGATTGAAATTACCGATACTTCTTCTTGAATCGAAATCTGATTGACATCTTTTGTTTGTAAATCATTTTCAAACTCTTGTTCCAAAGCTTTTACCGCTGCTACTGCATTGCTTTTATCAACCACCAAACCAATTCCTCTTTCTGAAGAACCTTGTGAGATAATGCTCACGCTAATTCCGTGATTGCTCAATGCTTTAAAAATACGTGCATCCACGCCTACTTTTCCTAGTAACCCTCTTCCTTCGAAGTTTATCAAAGCAACCTTGTCTAATACTGATAAGGATTTGATTCCTTTTGAAGTTGATTTTGCGGTAATCAACGTACCATTATCGTTAGGATTGAAGGTGTTTAATATTCGAAGGTTGATATTCTTCTCTAATAACGGAATGATGGTTTTCGCATGCAAAATAGTAGCTCCGAAGTTGGCCAATTCATTTGCCTCAGAAAAAGATAACTCTTCTATTTTTTTAGCATCCGCTACCAAATCAGGATTGGCAGTGAAGATTCCATCTACATGCGTGTAGTTTTGCAGTTCTTCGGCGTCTAAATAGTTCGCTAACAACGAGGCAGTGTAATTACTTCCGTTTCTACCTAAAGTCGTCGTTTCATTTTTTAAATTCGAGGCTATAAATCCAGCTACCACATTCACAGTTGTTCCGTTGTACTGTTTAAAGTGATTTAATACATTTTCTTTAGATACCTCAACTATTGATTCTCCTTTTCCTACTGTCTCATCTGTTTTTAATAAGCTTCTAGCATCGGTAGCTAGGGCGTTGATTCCTTTTTGCTGTAATAAATCGGTTACTGTTTTTATAGACAATAGCTCTCCTTGTGCTAGTACTTCATCTTTTATCTTTTGACTATAATCACCTAACAAACTCACTCCTTCAAACAACTTTTCTAAGCGATTAAATTCTGTAGAAAAATCTACTAACGGAGTTAATTTTGTTTGTTCGTATTTAAACGCTTCTAATTGTTCTTTAAAAGCTTCATTCTTAGTAGCCCTTTCTAAAAGCTCCTCTAACTCATCTGTAGCATTGCCTCTTGCTGAGACTACTACAGCTATCTTTTCTCCTTCGTTTATTTTTTGTTCTATGATTGATACTACCTTTGGTATGCCTTCATTCGACAAAGATTTTCCGCCAAACTTTAAAATTTTCATTCTTTTATGGGTTGATTTTTGATTGAATATTGGTTCAATCATTTTTTCTAATTGTTTGTATTCTATTAAGAAAGCATCATGCCCATGATCTGAATTAATTTCATTGTAGGTTACATTTGCATGGGCCGATGCCAGTTGTTTGTGTGTTTCTCTGTTTTCTTCCGCAGTAAAAAACAAGTCAGAATCTACGCCAACGATATGGATCTCTGCTTCAATGGTTTCTAACACATCTAATCCTTCCCTTCCTTTCGTTACATCGATGGTTTTTAATAACTGATTCATCAATCTATAGGAGGCTAACTGATAGCGCTCTTGTAATTTTTTTCCGTGATGTAACAACCAACTTTCTACATTAAAAATCTGTAACTCTTCGTTTTTTGAGCGTTGAAAACGTTTTTTAAACGACTCGGGCGTTCGATAACACAACATAGCATGCATACGCGCATCGTGCACCGGATTGCTAGAATTGGTTAAAAACTGCTCTTGTATTTGGCAATTGGCTATTAACCAATCAGTCGATTTCCAATCGGTTGCAATCGGAATTAAATGTTGTGTTATATTCGGATTCAACACTGCCATTTCCCAAGCGATTCCACCACCTAAAGATCCTCCTATCAACGCATATAATTGGGTAATATTAAGTTGTGCTAGCCCTTGTAGAAAAATGTTTGCAATATCACGTGCTACGAAACTTTTGTAATTATCTATTAAGAAATTATCATAGCCATTTCCTGGAATGTTAAAGCACAAAATGGTATACTCATTCGTATCTATAACTTTGTCTTCCCCTATTAAATCTTGCCACCAACCATCGTTTCCTGCAACATTACTATTGCCTGTGAGTGCATGATTAATCAACACCACAGGAGCGGTACCCAATGCTTTTCCGAAGGTTTGATAGCTTACTGGAATGGTGTCGAATTGTGTACCGCTTATGGTGGTATAACTAAGAATATGAATATGCTTCAAATCACTTTTCATTATTGATATCTTTATGGGCGTTCCCCTAAAGGGTCGGGCTTTCCGTTATATCTTTTGTTGATCCTCGATACTTGCTTCGCAAGCTCGAACTGACAACAAAAGGATGCCACTTCAATCCCTAACGCGGTTTATTTTAAGCCAATACTTCTTTAGGAATTTGAGCAAATGCTTCTTGTAAATCGGTTTTTAAATCTTCAATATTTTCCAAACCAACTGATAAACGAATTAAGTCTTTCGTTACCCCCGTACTTTCTTGCGCTTCATCACTTAATTGTTGGTGCGTAGTACTTGCAGGATGGATAATTAAAGATTTAGTATCTCCAATATTGGCTAGTAATGAAAAGAGTTTTGTATTGTCTGCAATGGTTTTAGCGGCTTCGTAACCTCCTTTTACTCCAAAAGTTACCAATCCGCTTTGACCTTTTGGTAAGTATTCATCAGCTAAAGTTTTGTATGTATTCCCTTCCAACCCTGGATAGTTTACCCAAGCAACTTCTTCTTGTTCTTGTAACCATTTGGCAATAGACAAGGCATTTTCACTGTGTTTTTGAATTCGTATTTCTAAGGTTTCCAATCCTTGAATGATGTTGAATGCGTTTGTCGGACTCAACGCGCCTCCAAAATCACGTAACCCCTCTAAAATTAGCTTAAATGTGTACGATGCAGCTCCTAAAGCTTCGTGATATACCAATCCGTGATATCCTGCCGAAGGTTCTGTAAATTCAGGAAACTTACCATTTGCCCAGTTAAAAGTTCCAGCATCAATAATGGCTCCTCCTAACGAGTTTCCTTGTCCTCCAATGTACTTTGTTAAGGAGTGAATTACAATATTGGCTCCATGCTCTATTGGGTTTAATAAAGCTGGCGTAGCTACTGTATTATCTACAATAAAAGGCACTTCTGCTTTTTTTGCATGTGCAGATATCGCTTTTAAATCCAAGACATCTAATTTCGGATTTCCTAAAGACTCTACAAAGAAAGCTCTGGTATGCTCTTGTACAGCTTCTGCAAAACTATCTGGGTTAGATGCATCTACAAACGTAGTGGTAATGCCTAATCTTGGTAAAGTAACATTTAACAAATTATAGGTTCCTCCGTACAAACTACTCGAAGCTACGATATGATCTCCTGCTTTTAGTAGGGTTAGTAAACCTGTTGAAATGGCTGCCGTACCCGAAGCAAACACTACAGCTCCAATACCACCTTCTAAAGCAGCTAAGCGATCTTGTAAAATTTGATTGGTGGGATTGTTTAATCGGGTGTAAATAAATCCCAACTCTTTTAACGAAAATAGGTTTCCTGCATGTTCTGCATCGTTAAAAACATACGAAGTAGTTTGGTAAATAGGAACCGCTCTTGTTCCCCCATTTTGTGTTACATCATGTCCTGCGTGCAACGCGTTTGTTGCGAATTTTTGTGTACTCATTTTTCTTGTTTTTGAGTTAATAAAAAATTAAACCAAAAGCCAAAACACATCTATTTTTAGATGTTGCTTACTAGAAAAATGTTATTAAGAAATTATAAGAAGCTTCTTGTAGATATTAAAGAAACTTCTTTGGGTTATCTATCCACGAGTTTGTACACTCTGGTAGAATTTAGCACCTTCTTTGTTTGCACAAAGGGTTGCTAAGGTTTCATAGGGTCTAATCCCTCCACCTTTCTTGATAACATCGTCAATAAGTGTTTGAACTTTTACGAGCACAAATATTCAATTATAAAAATGGATTTTCCAAATTTATTTTGATTTTTATTTAAAAAAGAGTGTTGAATTATTTTTAAAAACTATATCTAAATAGTTAAAAATCAATAATTTAAAACACATTACTTAAACCAAAATATAATAGTTGTTTTTATCTTAAGAACTACAAGATAACATAGAGCATCCTACTTTATTTCGAGCCCATTCTGGTCGTTTTGCAAACCATTTTTCGTTTTTTGGTTGTTCATCGTAGGGATTTTTGAGCAGTAAATATAACTCATTTAACAATACAAAATCATTTTTATTGGCAGCATCAATCGCTAATTGTGCCATGTAATTTCTGAGTACATATTTCGGATTTACAACATTCATTTTTGTTTTTCTTTCTTCTTCCAAAACAGTTTCGTTTTGTAATCTTTCCAAATAATCTTGAAACCAGTTTTCCCAAGATTTTTTTATTTCATCTACAACTTCGGAAGGCGCATAAAATGCTTTTTCTATTTTTTTGATTGCCTTCTCTTTGGTATCATTTTTTGAAATACCAGACAATAATCGGAAAAAAATGGTCATATCTGTTTCTGTTTTTTGAAGTACTTCCTCAAGATCTGAAACTAAGGTTCCATCTGATTCTTTTGGCGAAAACAGCCCTAATTTTTCTCGCATCATATGCATGTACTTTTCAGGAAATTTTTCTTGATAACTTTCCAAAACTGCTTCTAAAGGTTCTGCTTCTTCAATTAAAGGATATAGCGCATTTGCCAGCTGATATAAATTCCATAAAACGACTTCTGGTTGCGCACCGTATCGGTAACGTTTATGAGTATTATCCGTTGTATTTGGCGTCCATCCATGGTCGTAACCTTCTAACCATCCATAAGGTCCATAATCAATGGTTAAACCAAGAATCGACATATTATCAGTATTCATTACTCCATGTACAAAACCTACACGTTGCCAATGAATGACCATTTCTAAACTACGCTCTGCTACTTCTTTAAAAAAAGATACATAGCTTTCTTTTGATGGTTTTCCTAGATGAGCAAAATGGTATTTAATGGTATAATCAACCAATGTTTTCAATGTTTTTACCTCTCCTCTAGCTGTGAATATTTGATAATTTCCAAAGCGTAAAAAAGACTCGGCTGTTCTACAAACGATTGCTCCTTTTTCATACGCAGCGTTTCCGTCGTATAGTACATCTCTTAATACTTCATCTCCCGATAATGCTAATGACAGAGCTCTTGTTGTAGGTACCCCTAAATGATGCATGGCTTCACTACACAAATACTCCCGAATAGAGGAACGCAACACTGCTAATCCGTCTGCAGTTCGAGAATATGGTGTTTCTCCTGCTCCTTTTAACTGCAATGCCCATTTTTTGTCATAAACTGCTTCAAACAAGTTAATCGCTCTACCATCTCCTAATTGCCCTGCCCAATGCCCAAACTGGTGCCCACCATAACACATGGCATATGGTTGTGTATTTTTATATACATCATTCCCTGTAAAAATGTTCTTAAATTCCTCTGAAGTTATTGCTGCTTCCGAAAGTCCTAATTCTTTTGCCATGTCATCTGAAACATGCAAAATTTTCGGATTAGATGTTTTTTTAGGTGTTACATACGAAAAACAAGCTTCTGTTACCTGTCTTCTAGAGTTTTCTTGGATTGGATCTGCCGGTAATTCGTTTGTAAAGGTATTTTGTATATTGAATTTCAACACGTTCTATTCTTCTTTTAGTTTGCTTGCGTACAGTTTTTTCAATTTAGCCAATTTTGGCGAAATTACAACTGAACAATACATTTGTTCTCTATTATTCTCGTAATAATTTTGATGGTATTCTTCTGCTATGTGAAAGGTTGAAGCAGCACTTATTTCTGTTACAATTTCACTTTCATAATAAGGAGCCAACTTTTTTACTACTTTTTCAGCAATTTGTTGTTGTTCTTGAGTATGATAAAAAATTACAGAACGGTATTGGGTTCCTACATCTGCTCCTTGCCTGTTTAACGTTGTTGGGTCGTGACTTGTCATAAACATTACCAACAACTCTTCATAGCTTATAATTTCAGGATTAAACATTGCTTGTACTACTTCTGCATGTCCTGTTAAACCTGAACAAATTTCTCTATAAGTTGGTGTTCCTGGTACAGTACCGCCCATGTAACCAGATACTACTTCTTCTACTCCTTTTATTTGATTTAAAACAGCTTCTACACACCAAAAGCAACCGCCACCAACGGTTATTACTTCTAATTTATTATTTGTCATTTCTCTCCTTTCTTTATTCAGTATCTAAAATCATTGAAGCCGAGTTAATGCAATAACGTAATCCGCTAGGTTCTGGTCCGTCAGGGAATACATGTCCCAAATGCGCATCACAAGTATTACACATCACTTCTACGCGAACCATACCAAAGGTAGTATCTTTTTCATATTGAATAGCATTCTCTTTGATAGGTTGTGTAAAACTGGGCCAACCTGTTCCTGAACTAAACTTTATTGTTGAATCGAACAAAGGTGTGCCACAACATACACATTTATATTTGCCAGCATCATATACACTACACAATGCTCCTGAGTTTGGTCTTTCTGTCCCTTTCTGTCTGGTTACTCTAAATTGTTCAGGTGTTAAAAGCTCTTGCCACTCTGCTGCCGTTTTTTCCACCCTTTTATCGGGTATTGGATTTCCCTTTACCGCAAAATTGATTACGTCTTTCCAAGTTAAAATTTTGTCATTCATTTCACACATTTATTTTATGTAACTTCTTAGTAGTTTCTTTTCTATTTTACTTACAAAACTACAATTCATTATCAACTATATTCATTTTAATTTTGTTATTATAAAAGATATTTTTATCCTTTTTTTTACCTGCCTGATTTTTATCATGTTTTAACCTAGCATTTATCTAGAAATTTGGGGATATTATTAATTTAAAAAAATCATGAAAACATCAAAAATTATAATAGCATTACTCTTTTTTGCTACCACTACAGCTTTTGCTCAGTTAACCATTGATGCTGAACTACGTCCGCGTGCTGAATATAGGCATGGATTTAAAACTTTATTTCCAGATCATACCAACCCTGCTCTTTTTGTTTCACAAAGAACCCGATTGAATACTACCTATAAAACTGAAAAATTAAACTTTTATGTTAGTTTTCAAGATGTAAGAGTTTGGGGAGATGTTCCGCAATTAAATACTGCTGATAACAGCGGTTTAAGTGTTCACCAAGCATGGGGAGAACTATTTTTAGATGCTAAGTTCTCTGTAAAATTGGGACGTCAAGAAGTTATATACGATGATAGCAGGATTTTTGGGAATGTAGATTGGGCGCAACAGGCTCGTAGTCATGACATGGCCATGTTGAAGTATCAAAAAGATGCTTTTAAATTTGATATTGGTTTGGCTTTTAACCAATCGAAAGAAAACCTAACAGGCACAAATTTGACTACTCCAAATACGTATAAAGCAATGCAATATGCCTGGTTACATAAAGATTGGAGTAACTTTTCTGGTAGTTTTTTGTTTTTAAACAACGGAATGCAAGCTCCTAACGGACTTACGTACAGTCAAACTATAGGAACTCATTTAACTGCCAAAAAGGATAAATTTAATATTACTGCTAATTTATATTATCAATTTGGAAACGATGCTTTAGATAGAGAGTTGAGTGCTTATTTACTTGGTTTAGAGGCTATGTTCAAAGCTTCTGAAAAAACAAAGGTTGGTTTGGGTGTTGAATTACAAAGTGGTAATGACTACAATACGCCTGCTGATAAAAACAATGCTTTTACTCCTTTCTATGGAACTAACCATAAATTTAACGGTTTTATGGATTATTTCTATGTGGGTAATCACATAAACAGTGTTGGTTTGCTAGATTTATATGCGAAAGCTAATTTTAAATTGAACTCTAAATCTGGTTTAACTGCTTTTATTCATCATTTTTCAGCTGCGGCAGATATTAATGATACTGTTTCTAATGAATTAGGAACTGAAGTGGATCTTGTATACGGATATAAGTTTACAAAAGACATCAGTTTTAAAGCTGGGTACTCTCATTTATTTCCTTCTGAAGGAATGGAAATTTTAAAAGGTAATGCAGATAACAACACAAATAATTGGGCATGGGTTATGGTAACTATAAAGCCTACTTTATTTACATCTAAAAACTAGTAATTATGGTAGTAACAAGTAACAAAACTGTAGCTGATTATGTTACAGAAAATATAAAAACAGCACATATTTTTAAGAAATATGGGATTGATTTTTGCTGTGGTGGAGGAATATCGGTTGAAAAAGCTTGTGCAAAAAATAATGTAGATCAAGCAACTCTTGAAAAAGAACTAGCTGAGGTTGATGTAATAAAAGATATTATTGAAGACTATGATAAATGGGAATTGGATTTTTTAATGATTTATATTGAAAATGTACATCATACCTATGTAAGAGAAAGCCTGCCTATCATTTCTCAATATGTTAATAAAGTAGCTAAAGTACATGGACACCATTATGCTGAAGTCGTAGAAATAAATCAGTTATTTCACGAAGTTGCTAATGAGTTACTATCACACATGCAAAAGGAAGAAAAGATATTATTTCCCTTTATAAAACAATTAATTCAAGCAGAAAAAGAAGGAATAAAAAATACAACGCCTCCTTTTGGAACAGTAAATAACCCTATTCAAATGATGGAGCACGAACATGAAAGTGCTGGAAATATTTTTAAGGAAATATCTAGGCTATCTAACCACTATACTCCTCCAGAAGGAGCCTGTAATACTTTTAGAGCGTTGTATGCTAAGCTAGAAGAGTTTGAACAAGATTTACACAAACACATCCATCTCGAAAATAATATTTTGCATCCAAAAGCAGTTCTTTTAGAAAAGAGAATATCTTAATACAAAAGGAGTCGTTAATTAACGACTCCTTTTGTATTTTATAACTTGATAAACCGATTAAAGGCTTCTCGTTCTAGTTCTGCTCTAAAATTAGGATGAGCAATAGAAATTAAGGCTTTTGCCCGTTCTTTCAAGCTTTTTCCAAACAAATTAACTACTCCATATTCTGTTGCTACGTAATGTACATGGGCTCTTGTCGTGGTAACCCCTGCTCCTTCTTTTAAAAACGGAGTAATTTTAGAAACTCCTTTAGCTGTTATCGAAGGCATTGCAATAATAGCTTTCCCTCCTTTTGATAATGAGGCACCTCTAATAAAATCCATTTGCCCTCCTACTCCTGAATATTGATATTTTCCAATCGTATCAGCACAAACCTGTCCCGTTAAGTCAATTTCAATAGCACTGTTTATAGCAGTTACTTTCGGATTGAGTTTAATGATAGATGTGTCATTCGTATACCCTGCTTCTTTAAAGTGTACTAGCGGATTATCATCAATAAAATCATACAGCTTTTGAGACCCCACAGCAAAACAAGTAACAATTTTCCCTGTTTTTATTTCTTTTTCTTCCCCAGTAATCACTCCTTTTTCTATTAGAGGTAATACTCCATCAGAAAACATTTCTGTATGTATTCCTAGCCGTTGATGGTTGGTTAAGTTGTGCAATACAGCATTAGGAATGTTTCCTATTCCCATTTGTAGTGTTGCTCCATCTTCAATCAATCCTGCTACATTTTCCCCTATTCTCCTTTCTATTTCCGAAGGGGTTCCTGTAATCGATTCATGAATTGGTGAGTTGACTTTTACCGCATAATCAATATTGTTTATGTGGATAATACCATCTCCATGAGTTCTAGGAACATTAGGGTTTACTTGCGCTATTACTATTTTAGCAGTTTGTATAGCTGGTAAGGTAATATCTATCGAAGTTCCTAAAGAACAGTATCCGTGTTTATCAGGTGGAGAAACCTGAATAAAAGCTACATCTAACGGATAAATATTACGACGGAATAACCAATGTATTTCACTTAAAAAAATAGGAATATAGTCTCCATTATTCATATTTACACCTTTTCTTACGTTATCCCCAACAAAACAGCTTATCAATTTGAACGATTTACTATAAGGTTCTTCTAAATACTTAGCTTTACCATGGGTATGAATTTGAATAATCTCCACATTGCTTACCTCTTGGTAACGTTCACACAAAGTATCTATTAATAAATTAGGAGTCATTGCAGCTCCTTGGAAAAATATTTTATGGTTTGATTTTACAATAGCTACCGCTTCTTCAGCAGTTACAATCTTTAATTTTTCTGACATCTTATTTTTTATTTTACCAACACAAAAATCGTAAGAATGGCCTGTTTAATTAATGATAAAAATCATGAGATTAAAACAATCTACCTCTGCTGACTATTTTGGATTATCAACATTAAAAAAACCTCCTCTATTTTCCTTTCTTTCTATGGATTGATGAATAATTAAATATGCTATAGTAATCATATTTCTTAACTCACAGAGGGCAGTTGTTACTTTAGATACTTTGTATAATTGCTCTACTTTAGCATAAAGTATTTCAAGTTTAGTAGCTGCTATGTTTAACCGTGAGTTACTTCTAACTATTCCCACGTAATCTCGCATTAAAGCTTGTAACTCTTTTAAGCAGTTATCAATTACTTCAGGTTCATTATGTAAAAAAACTCCCTCATCATCCCATTCAGGTATCTCAACGGCTAAGTAAGGCGGATTATTCTCGGACAAAAACTTAAAAATATTGTGTGCATACACCAAGGCTTCTAACAAGGAATTAGAGGCTAATCTGTTCGCTCCATGTAACCCTGTTCTTGAGGTTTCTCCACAACAAAATAAATTTTGAACGGTTGTTTTTCCATATGTATCAACCACAATGCCACCGCATACATAATGAGAAGCAGGTACTACTGGTATCCAATCTTTTGCGACATCAATACCGAAGTTTTTACATTTTTGATAAATGGTAGGGAAATGCTTTTGAAAAGCGATCATATCTAGATGGGTACAATCTAAAAACACACAAGAGTCTCCCAATTTCTTCAGTTCTTTGTCTATAGACTGAGAAACGATATCTCTTGATGCCAGTTCTGCCCTAGTATCATAATCAAGCATAAAGCGATGTCCTTTTTCATCCCTTAAATAAGCTCCAAAACCTCTAACTGCTTCTGATATTAAAAAAGAAGAACCTTCTTCTTTGTTATACAATACAGTTGGATGAAACTGAACAAACTCCATATCTTTTATGAGTGCTTTGGCTCTGTATGCCATGGCAATACCATCTCCAGTGGCAATTATAGGGTTTGTGGTATGTCCGTACACTTTTCCTATTCCACCAGAAGCAAGAATCGTATTGTTCGATCTTACTGTAAGAATTGTTCCTGTTTTCTCATCCAATACATAAGCACCATAACACCTTGTTTGTTTCTTTTTTATTGACCTTACTTGGTGTTCGGTAATCAAATCGATAGAAAAGTGATGCGGTAAGAGTTTTGTATTCTTTAATTGATGAATGCGTTGTAACAAAGCTCTTTCAATCTCGTATCCTGTAATATCTTTATGATGCACCACCCGATTTGCTGAATGACCTCCTTCTTTACCTAAATCAAATTTTCCTGCTGTATTTGTATCAAAATTAGCTCCCCAAGTAATCAATTCATTAAACCGTCTTGGACCTTCATTAACCACCATTTCAACAACTGCTTCATCACACAAACCATCACCAGCTATTAATGTATCTTGAATATGTTTTTGAAAAGAATCTTCTTCTTTATTTAAAACAACTGCAACACCTCCTTGTGCATACTTGGTGTTTGATTCATCTTCATCTCCCTTGGTTATAATAGTTACTGTTTTATTAGGGAACTTTTCCGCCATCTTAACCGCAAAAGTAAGTCCTGCTACACCTGACCCTATTACTAAATAATCAGTTGTTATCATTTATTTCGACAGAGCTAACATACGTTGAATTGGTACCAATGCCTTTTCTCTAATATTTTTTGGCACTTCAATTTTGGGGCTTTCATTTAACAAACAGTCGTATAACTTTTGTAGGGTGTTCACTTTCATATACGCACATTCACTACACGCACAGGTATTGTCTTCTTTAGCCGGCGCGGGAATTAATTCTGTATTTGGCGCTTCTTGTTGCATTTTATGTAAAATTCCTGCTTCTGTTGCTACGATAAACTTTTGATGAGAATGTTCTTTTACATACTTAATCATTCCAGCTGTAGAACCAATATACGTTGCTGTTTTTAAAATATGTTCTTCAGATTCAGGGTGTGCAATTATTTTATAGTCAGGATATTTTTTATGCAATTCTATCAGTTTATCTATAGAAAAAGCTTCGTGAACTACACAACTACCATCCCACAGGAGCATATCTCTTCCAGTTTGTTTTATAATATATTTTCCTAAATTTCTATCAGGAGCAAAAATAATTGGAGTTTCTTTGGGGATAGAAGCTACTATTTTTAATGCATTTGAAGAAGTACACACAATATCTGTCAATGCTTTAACTTCTGCGCTACAATTCACATAAGTTACTACTGTATGATTAGGGTACTCTTTTATAAATTTTTCAAACTCTTTGGGCGGACATGAGGCTGCCAAAGAACAACCGGCATTTATATCAGGTAGCACAACAGTTTTTGTAGGGTTTAAAATCTTTGCTGTTTCTGCCATAAAGTGCACTCCTGCAAACACAATTAAATCCGCATCTGTCTCCGCTGCTTTTTGCGACAATCCTAAACTATCCCCTACGTAATCTGCTACATCTTGTATTGCCGTATCTTGATAATAATGAGCGAGTATAATCGCATTTTTTTCTGACTTTAAACGCGTAATCTTATCTTTTAATGTCATATCTATACTAATTCTTAGTGCGAAAATACTTGGGTGGTAAAACTTAAAATATGATATTCATCATGCTTTCTACTTCCTCTTTTCACTATTTGCAGTTAGTCTAATAAATATTTTTTAAGTTGTTTGTCTAAATACACCCAACAATTAGTGTTTACAGTCTCATATATTTTAATAAGTTCTAAGCCATATTCTGTTAATGTTGTTCCACCTCCTCCTAAACCTCCGGCTGTTTTTACCACAACTGGTTTATCAGCCTTTGTATTTACCGAATCTATTAAATTCCATGCCTTTTTATAAGACATTCCCAAATCTCTTGCCGACTTTGATAATGATTTCGTCTCTTTGATCGATTTTAACAACCGAACTCTTCCTTCTCCTAAAAAAGTAGTGTTATCTACTTCTATCCATATCCTACTTTTAATTTTATATGACATAAATTGTAAATTAAACTAGAACTCAAAATTAATGCCCAATCTTTTCTTTAATTATGAGGCTAATCATAAAAGAAAACATTATTTAAAATAATTATAAATTACCTTTTCTTTTCTTTTTTAAAAAAGATAAAAAACTCTTTATTTACTTCACTTTCAAAGCTTTTCGTTATTTCTACAAAACATAACACCTTGAAAAACTATAAGTTATGATAAATATCATGTTTATTATATGGAAATATTTATTAATTTGTTAAAGACAATTAACAATGATTCTATGCCTATAAAAAGTTATTTAGCCCATCCACACGATGGTAAAAAAGAAGAACTTATCAACGCCTTATCATCCTTAAATGAATGTGAAGTAATACCTGCTGAAAATAAAGATGTCTTAGTTGTAGTTACTGAAACAGCAACCAAAGCAGCAGAAGAAATTTTAAAACAAAAGCTAGAAATGATTAGCAGTTTAAAATTATTAGCAATGGTATCAGGATTTAATACACCCCTAAAGAATTAGCCCATGTACACTTCAACAACAAACAGACGAAGTTTTATAAAAAAGATGGCGGTGTTATCTGCCATGACAGCAGCAGCTACGATGTTTCCAGGAATTATGTTTGCTGGCGAACAAGAAGAACAATTACCCAAAGGAGGAAATTTAGATTGGAAAAAAGCACCTTGCCGGTTTTGTGGTGTAGGGTGTGGAGTAATGATTGGTGTTGAAAATGGTAAAGCCGTCGCTGTAAAGGGTGATCCTAAATCTCCCGTTAATAAAGGCCTATGCTGTGTAAAGGGATACCATTCCGTAATGGCAATGTACGGTAAAGACCGTTTGACAAAACCGCTCGTTAAAAAGAAGGGTAAATATGTAGAAACCTCCATGAAAGAAGCGTTAGATTTAATTGCTTCTAAAATGAAAGAAACCATTAAAGAGTATGGTAAAGATGCTGTATCTATTTATGGTTCAGGTCAGTGGACTATTCCTGACGGATATGTCGCTTCAAAACTTTTCAAAGGATGTATCGGAACGAATAATGTGGAGGCCAATGCACGTTTATGTATGGCGAGTGCTGTTACTGGTTTTTTAACTTCTTTCGGAATTGATGAACCAATGGGGTGCTATGAAGATATTGATCATGCTGATGTTTTTGTTTTATGGGGAAATAATATGGCAGAAATGCATCCTGTTTTATTTTCAAGATTACTAGATCAACGTTTAAAAAGAGGGGTGAAAATTATCGACTTTGCTACGCGTACAACTCGTACCAGTATGGCGGCAGATAAATCTATTCTGTTTTTACCTCAAACCGATTTAGCAGTTGCCAACGCTATTTGTTATGAAATTATAAACAATGGTTGGGTAAATACCTCTTTTGTTGAAAAGCACTGTAATTTTAATAAGGGCTTAACTAATATGGGCTATGGTTTAGAGGATAACTATAAGTTCAAAGACAAGCCCGAAAAAATTAGCTTTAAAGAATACAAAAAGTTTTTAGAAGACTATACTCCCGAAAAAGTAGAGAAAATATCAGGTGTATCTGCTAAAGATATTAAATATATGGCTGCCTATTACGGTGATCCTAACAAAAAAGTAATGTCGCTTTGGTGTATGGGACCTAACCAACACAGTAGAGGTACTTGGATGAATAACTTAATTTATAATATTCATTTACTCACAGGAAAAATTTCTACTCCAGGCAATAGTCCTTTTTCATTAACAGGACAACCATCGGCTTGTGGTACCGTTAGAGAAGTTGGAACCTTAACCCATAAACTGCCTCATGGCGTGGTAATGAACAAAAAACACCGTGAATTTGCCGCTAAAATTTGGGAGGTACCAGTTGAAAATATTGATCCAAAACCAACCTATCATACTGTAGAAATGTTTAGAGCCTTAGACAGAGGTGATATTCGTTTTATGTGGATTCAGGTAACCAACCCAATGGTTACCATGCCTAAGTTAAAACGTTACAGAGATGCTGCTCAAAAAGAAGGTCGCTTTATTGTGGTATCAGACATTTACCCTACTCCAACTACTGATATTGCCGATGTTATTTTACCTTCTGCTATGTGGGTAGAACGTGAAGGTATGTATGGTAATTCTGAACGTAGAACACAATACTTTGAGCAAATGGTACAGCCACCAGGAGAAGCCATGAGTGATACCTGGCAATTAGTGGAGGTTGCAAAAAGGTTAGGATACGAAAAACAATTCTATTATAAAGAAGATTCTCATATCGAAGAAATTTATGCTGAATATCGTAAACACCACGATAATAAAAAGCATAACATGGCTCCGTTAGAAGTTTTAAAAGAAAACCCAGGAATGCAATGGCCTTATGTTGAAGGAAAGCCTACTCAATGGCGTTTTAATTCAAAATATGACCCTGCTTGTAGCAACGGAGAAGATTTTCATTTCTACGGAAAACCAGATGGTAAAGCGGTTATTTGGCAACGTCCTTACGAACCCGCTGCTGAAGAACCAGATGCTGAATATCCATACTGGTTAAACACAGGTCGTGTTGTTGAACATTGGCATACGGGTTCTATGACAAGACGTATTCCTGTATTGCATAGAGCCATGCCACATTCATATGTCGAACTCAATCCAGACGATGCGAAACGCATGCAAATTAAAACAGGAGACATGGTAAAGCTAACCACGCGTCGTGGACACATAACCTTACCAGCTTCTGTGAATGAGCGCGGTGTACCTGCTCCTATGCAAGTCTTTGTTCCTTTCTTTGATGAAAACATGTTAATTAACGAAATAACACTAGATTCTTTTTGTCCAATATCAAAAGAACCAGACTATAAAAAATGTGCCGTTAACGTAGAAAAAGCTTAGTATTATGAAAAAACGTTTAGGTATCATATCGCTTTTTATCATTCTATTTATCGCCTTTATTACGGTGTGGAATTATAGTTATTATCAAGGTCAAGAAGAGGCATACATACCCATTGAAAATAACCAACCCACACCTATCATTCCTTCTGAAGCTGGGGTTTTTGAACGATCAAAATATGCTTTAGATTATACGAAAATGCCAGTTGACGAAATACATCAACGAACGATGAAGAACTATTATGATAATAGAGCTTTTCATGGAGCACCTCCAAGCATTCCTCATGAAGTAAGTAGTGGTGAACGTAGTATGGGTGAAAATAATTGTTTAAAATGTCATGAAAATGGTGGGTATGTAGAAAAGTTCAAAGCATATACGCCTGTTACTCCTCATCCAGAAAAAATTAACTGTCGTCAGTGTCATGTTCCTCAAAAAACACAAGCACTGTTTAAGGAAACTAACTTTACAAGAGGAACTATTCCTGTAGTGGGTACAAATAATGCTTTAGCAGGAAGTCCTCCTGTAATTCCGCATCAATTACAACTAAGAGAAAATTGTTTGGCTTGTCATGCAGGACCAAGCGCTCCTAAAGAGATTAGAGTTACACACCCTGAAAGAGTAAATTGTAGACAATGCCATGTTCCTAATCATAAAGTAACTGAAGACATTGGTAATTTTATTAGAAAAATTGAAAACTAAATGAGAATTCATACGTATATAAAATTCGTTTGTTATGCTGTTTTGTTCGTGATTATAACTGTTTCCTGTAAGCATAAAGAACATGAATACCATAGCATTACCGATAAAATAGAAGCTGAAAGTAACAATTATAAAGGTATTTCTATCTCTTCTAAAAAGTATTTAGAAGGAATGAAAATGATGGAAATTACAGAAAATGAAATCACATTTTTAATTCCTACTAGAAAAGATAAAATCAAATCGTACAAATGTACGGAGTGCCACACGCAACCTTTAGCTAAAATGCAAACCAAAGATATTAAAAAGGCGCATTGGAATGTTAAATTAGAACATGCTTCATTAAATACCATGAACTGTATTACCTGCCATGATGGTAATAACATGGATAATTTAAAAAGTATAACAGGGCATGCTATCGATTTAAATACGAGTTACAAACTATGCAGCCAATGTCATCAAAAACAATACAAAGATTGGACAGGAGGTGCGCATGGGAAACGGATTGAAAGCTGGGCTTCACCTAGAGCTTCTATGACCTGTGTTAACTGTCATAATCCACATGCTCCAAGTTTTGATACCAAATGGCCCGCACGATTTAATACTCAAAAAATAAAAGAACGTAAATAAATTTAGGCATGAGCAACAATAACAAAAAATGGTTTACGCTAAACCTAAATAGGCATCAACAGCAGCATAGTTCTTGTGGTTGTGGAAAAACACCCGAAGGATGCAATTCACATGCTACAAACGATGAGTTAAGTGAAAAAGCTTTTTTTGAAAAAGCAGTAAGTGCTTCCATAGGCGAAGAAAGACACAAAGACGGTTTCGATCAAGTCTTTGATGTAAAAATGGATCGTAGATCTGCCTTTAAAAAACTAACCGCTAGTTTATTAATTGGAGCTGGAGCTATGTCTTCTTGTACCAGTATTACTTCTAGTGACGAATCTAAAGAAAAAGCGCAGATAGACTGGGAAGAACAATTTAAAGGAAACTACAAATTAATGACGGAGGAGGAAAAAGAAGCTACTGTAAATAGATTGGTTCGTTCCTATCAGTTACGTACAGGAAAAACAATTAATATGTCTTCGAAAAATGCTGAAGAAGATGTATTGTTTGGTTATGCTTTTAATATCTCTAAGTGTCAAGGGTATATGGATTGCGTAAGTGCCTGTGTTGAAGAAAACAACCAAGACAGAAATTCACAAATGCAGTACATTCGAATTCACGAGATGAAAGATGGTAAAGGGTTTAATTTTAATGAGGCTGATGATAATTATTACCACGAAGTGCCTGCGGAAGGGCATTTTTATATGGGAACACAATGCTTTCATTGCGATAACCCACCCTGCGTAGAAGTGTGCCCCGTACAAGCTACTTGGCGAGAAAAAGACGGATTGGTAGTAGTTGATTACGATTGGTGTGTGGGTTGTCGTTATTGTATGGCAGCCTGCCCTTACGATGGTCGTCGATTCAACTGGAGTAAACCAGAAGTTCCAGAAGAAGAAATGAACCACAATCAACATTATTTAGGAAACCGAATGCGAAAAAAAGGCGTCATGGAAAAGTGTACTTTTTGTGTGCAGCGCTCAAGAGCAGGAAAAAATCCAGCATGTGTGGAAGCTTGCCCTACCGGAGCTCGTATTTTCGGAAACTTGCTCGACCCTAGTAGTACTATTCGATGGGTATTAGAAAACAAAAAAGTATTCAGATTAAAAGAAGATTTAGGCACCGAACCAAAGTTTTGGTACTTCATGGATTAAAAAATATACAATGAGAAGACTTAAAGTTTTGACAAGTTTAGTTAAAGACAGTTTAGATATTATTACTAAAGGTTCCAAAAAATATCACCTCTGGATGGCTTTTTTAACGCTAGTCATCCTCGTAGGCATGTATTGCTATTCAATTCAGTTAGAACACGGATTAAGCGTTACAGGAATGACGGATAGAGTGAGTTGGGGATTATATATCTCTAACTTTACGTTTTTAGTAGGAGTTGCAGCTGCTGCCGTTATGTTAGTAATGCCTACCTATGTATTAAAAGATATTGACTTTAAACAAGCCGTTTTAATTGGGGAAGGTTTAGCTGTTGCTGCACTAATTATGTGTTTAGCCTTTGTTGTTGCCGATATGGGAGGCCCTTCTGTTTTATGGCACATGATTCCCGGTTTTGGTGTTTTTAACTTCCCAAACTCTATGCTTACCTGGGATGTAATTGTATTAAATGGATATTTGTTTCTAAACATCACCATTCCGTTTTATATCTTATTCAGACATTATCAAGGAAAAGAAGCAAAAGCAAGTGTGTATGTACCAGGAGCTATATTATCTGTTTTTTGGGCGGTAGGTATTCACTTAGTAACCGCCTTTCTGTATCAAGGTTTACAAGCACGTCCTTTTTGGAATAATGCGCTATTAGGACCTCGATTTTTAGCCTCTGCATTCGCAGCTGGTCCAGCTTTAATTATTTTAGTTTTAGCAATCATCAGAACCTTTACAGCATTTAAAATTGAAGATAAGACTATCAAAAAAATAGCAATGGTGGTTACTGTCGCTGCTCAAATAAATATTATCATGCTAGTCTCTGAATTGTTTAAGGAATTTTACGCTCCAACACACCATAGTGAAAGTGCTTATTATTTATTCTTCGGTTTAGACGGAAAAACAGCTTTATTACCTTGGATATGGACTGCTATCTCTCTAAATGTTTTAGCCACAGTTATTTTAACATTCCATAAGCTTCGTAACAACTTAAAAGTATTGTACTTTGCTTGTTTCATATTATTTATAGCCATATGGATTGAAAAAGGCTTCGGATTAATAGTTCCTGGTTTTATCCCTGGCCCTTATGGAAAAATTGCTGAATATACCCCCACGGGCATAGAAATAGGTGTTACTTTAGGTATTTGGGCTTTAGGAGCGCTTATTTTCACTATCCTAGCTAAAACAGCTATTGGTATTGAAACAGGTAAATTGAGCTATAAAAAATAAAATCATTTCAGATATAATAGAAAAAGACTAGCATACTTTATGCTAGTCTTTTTTTTACAGTTATATATGCTATCAATAAATCTACCTTTAAATAAGATTACTTGGTCTTTAAAAGTTTTAAAACAAAAATAAGGTCTCATCCCTATGTAAGGGACCTATAACAACGATTAAAAAAAGTATAAATAATATTAGTTGATTCCTCTTTTATTTGCCTTCTAAGGCTTTACAATAAGAAAAACTGTTGCACTATAACTTTTCCTTAAAAAAAGGCATAAAAAAA
>NZ_JBLWTZ010000027.1:0-34655 GCF_048269885.1 Tenacibaculum sp.
AATACTATTAATATCAATTGAACTTGAGATTATAGTATTTATATTTTTTTGTACAACACAATCTAATTCTTCTTCTGTAACAGGTCTATCAGTAATATCACTCGAAAACTCAACATCATAAGTTGAAAGTTGTAATAATCCTGGTATTATCTATTATTCCTTTCGCCTGGAGTGTTTTATAGGAATTCTTTTTTTTAAAAAATTTTTAAGTAATTTTATTCGTTTTGGGTGCTATGTTCTTAAGAGAATTTTCAAACTTTTTTAATCCCTTTTCTTTTTGTGAATCTATTAAAAGATTATGGTTATCATCTTTTTGACATGCTTGATTTAAAGTTACCACCCCTAATAGCAATAATTTAATAGTAAATATTGCAAACATACCTTTTGCAAACTTATGTAATCTTTTTTTATCATTTTAAATTAATTATTTGCATTTGTTTTATTCAAATACAATTATTAGTAAATAGCCAATTAAAAAGAACGTGCGCAATTTTATAAACATTCTTTTTCGGAAAGAATAAATGAGGTGACTCACTTCATTTATTTATTACATTTATTTCTTATCAAGATAATTATAATAACAATAACTTCCAAAGGATTTAAATAGAAAGTAAAAACCGCTAAGCTTTACAGCTTAACGGTTTGTAATTTTTAAGAAGTTGTAAGGATTATTTTCCTTCCATTTTCTTCTTTAATTCAGCTAATCCACCGATGTCTCCTAAAGTAGTTTTTTCTACTTCTTGAGCTTTAGCAGCAGCAGCTTTGATGTTCTTTTGTTCTTCTTCTCTAAAGATAGAAGTATGAGAAACAACAATTCTACGGTACTCTTTACTAAACTCAGTTACTTGGAACTTTGTTTCGTCGCCTTTAGCTAATTTACCTCCGTCTTCTTTTTCTAAGAAACGAGTTGGAGCAAACGCTTCAACACCATCAGCAAATACTACAGTAGCACCTTTATCGTTTTTCTCTTTAATAGTACCTTCGTGGATAGATCCGATTGTATAAGTAGACTCATGAGCATCCCAAGGGTTATCTTGAGTTTGCTTGTGACCTAAGTTTAATTTACGGTTCTCTACGTCTAATTCTAACACTTGAACTTCTAATTGATCACCAACAGTTACGAAATCTGATGGATGCTTAATTTTCTTAGTCCAAGATAAATCAGAGATATATACTAATCCATCAATACCTTCTTCTAACTCTACGAATACACCAAAGTTAGTGTAGTTACGTACAGTACCAGTATGTTTAGAACCTACTGGGTATTTAGTAGTGATATCTGTCCATGGATCTGGGTGTAATTGCTTCATACCTAAAGACATTTTACGCTCTTCGCGGTCTAATGTTAAGATTTGAGCTTCTACTTCATCACCAACTTTTACGAAATCTTGTGCAGAACGTAAGTGAGTTGACCATGACATTTCAGATACGTGGATCAATCCTTCTACTCCTTCTTCAACCTCTACAAATGCACCATAATCAGCTAAAACAACTACTTTACCTTTTACTTTATCACCAACTTTTAAATCAGCATTTAAAGCTTCCCATGGGTGAGCAGATAATTGTTTTAATCCTAATTGAATTCTAGACTTGTTATCATCAAAGTCTAAGATTACTACGTTTAATCTTTGATCTAATTCAACAACTTCATTCGGGTGGTTGATACGAGACCAAGATAAATCAGTAATGTGAATTAATCCGTCAACACCTCCTAAGTCAACAAATACACCATAAGAAGTAATGTTTTTAACAACACCTTCTAATACTTGTCCTTTTTCTAATTGACCGATAATTTCACGTTTTTGATCTTCTAAATCAGCTTCGATTAACGCTTTATGAGATACTACTACGTTCTTAAATTCGTGGTTGATTTTCACCACTTTGAACTCCATAGTTTTTTCTACATATTGATCGTAGTCACGGATAGGCTTCACGTCAATTTGAGAACCTGGTAAGAATGCTTCAATACCAAATACATCAACGATCATACCTCCACGAGTTCTACACTTAACAAAACCGTTAACGATTTCACCTGTTTCGTGTGCATTGTTAACACGATCCCAAGCTTTGATTACACGTGCTTTTTTGTGAGATAATACTAATTGACCAGAAGAATCTTCTCTTTTGTCAACCAATACTTCTACTTTGTCTCCAACAGCTAAATTTGGGTTGTAACGGAATTCGTTTAACGAAATTACACCTTCCGACTTAGAGTTAATGTCAATAATAGCATCACGATCTGTAATACGTACTACTTCACCTTCGATAACATCACGCTCGTTTACGAACCCTACAGTACCTTCTAAGGCTTTTTCAAATTCTTTTAATTTAGACTCATCAACTTCATCAATACCTTCTTCGTATTTATGCCAGTTAAACGTTGCTAAAAATTCTGCTGGATTTACAGCTTCTGCTGTGTTTTTTGTTTCTTCAGACATGTCTGAAATAAATATTTGTATCTTTTTGTTAACCAGATTTTTAACGATATTAACGCCAAGAGAAATTAAACTTAATAAATGTTATTTTCTACCTTTTCCAAATCTGTACTCGTAAAAAGGCGTGCAAATTTACGAATAATTATTGAAGTAACCTAAAATGTTTTGGTTTTTAGCGGGTTATAAAGGATTTTCACGCTACTTTAGCGTTCTACAGTGCTTCATCCAAAATCTTCTTAACGGCTCATTATATAATAATTGTAAAGCGATGTAAATTCACCCGTTAACCATTATTACTCATACCTGATTATGGAGATAGCTGTTACTTTTTTTTGTTTTTAAATTTCTTTTGAATCACTTTTTTTCTCCACTCTTCTCCAAAAAACTCAAAAGTATTAAGAGAATAGATACCAATTATTACAAACCATCCTAATGAAATCCACAAGGTAATTCCCCAGAAAAAAGCATCGTTAACTGCAAGTATTATTGGAACAATAATACTGAATAAAGCAATGGCTAAAAGTTTATAAAAACCTTGTAACTTTTGAATGTAAGCTTCTTCTTTTCTAATCTGACCTAACGCTTCTTTCTTATTTGAACCTTCAATATTTGTTTCAAAAACAGCTGCTAAAGATTTTAACGATTCTAATCCCGCATTTTCTCCGTTTTCTATTCTTTGAATAGTTCGGATGCTTAAGCCACTCATTTCCGCCAATTGTTCTTGAGACCAATGACGAGCAACTCTCATTTTTTTAAGGTCTCTTAAATTCATTGTGTTTGAATTCATTACTAATTGATTTTTGATTTTAGACAAAAATAAGGTTCAAAAACATGTTTGTGTTGACAGCAACCTGACAAATGTATGACAAGAATATGACAGTAATGAGCTATGCTACGAAGAGTTGCTTAAAACATCTTAAACGTAATAAAATCAAAACCGACAACTGGACTTTTGCTCTTAGTAATAAAGATATTAATAGTCATCCTCTTCCTCATCCACATCGGGTTTTAATAAAAATTTTAGTACAACTTTTTCATCCAACTTCATAAAATCGTTGTAAAGTATCTCAATGACTTCGCTTTTTGATTTTTTAGCTTTTAATAAATCATAGGCTTTAGTAGGTGAATCTTTTATAACATCTTTTACAAGCTCCTTCCCCATTTCTATAATTTCAGATTTAGAAAAACCATTATCCATAAAAGGTTTCACATTGGCTACAACACTGATGGCTGCTCCCTTACAAATATTTTCTTTAGTAGGAATTGCTTGAGGATTGCTTTGAGAAAATAATTGAAAAGAGAAAAAAGTAAATGCAATAATTAGTAGGTTTTTTAGTTTCATATTCAGTTTTTTTTAATTGTTACAAGGCTAAAATAATATATTTCAATTTATTATAATAATTTTTTCACTACCCGAAATCCTAACAATACATTACTTATTTACTTCCCTAATCTCTACTTTAAACAGGTTATCAAAAACCTCAAAAAAACACTTTAATTATTTAATTCCAGATTTCTTTTCCAAAACAGAAACTCTTTTCAGTAAAGATTTTAATAAGTTATTCTCTTTTTCTAACTTATCAATCTTTGAGCATTTAATTTCTAAAGTTTTTATTTTTTTCTCTTGTTGAATAGCATAAAGCGTTAACTCTTCAATTTTTTGCAATAATTTAGCATCCATTTCTCCAAGAAAAATTCCATTTTTTTCAACCTCTTTGGCACTTGGTATATCTTTTAAATGACCTTTATTCTTAATATGATTTTCTACTTCAAGAAGAGAGGGTAGCTTATAATCTTTATAGAATACAAAATCTGACCAGCCACTACTTTCTACCTTAATTTCTCGTGCTCCTATTGAACCTTCTACTGCTAACTTATGAGAACCTGTAGTAGTAGTCCCTACCCCTACATTACCAGTACTTCTAACTATGCTAATGGCATTATAATCATTACTGGTATCTGTAGTGTTTATATTGTTGACACCTATATTCAACACGTTCTTTATTCCGTCATAATTAATAAAGGCTCCTTGATAATTAACTTCTCCAAAACGAATATATCTAGATGTATTATAACCAAATATTCTAATATTTCCTTCGTTTACTTCTAACTTTTCTGTTGGTGCAGATGTTCCTATACCTACGTTTTTATCAGTATTAAAAGTTATAACACTAGGATTATCGTGTTGATTGCTATTTCCATAATTTATCCTTAAGCTTGAATCACCATCACTAGAAGTTTGTCTTACAATGGACCATAGATCATTATTTAATTCTCCATTTCCTTCCACTAAATTAATTGAAGAACCCCAAGTACCAGATGCGTCTGATATAATATCAAGTTGTGCATCAACGTCTTCAATTATTTGTGTTGAGTATCTAGTAGCTATTCCTGATTTTTTTTGCTGAACATGTAACTTAACACTTGGAGTAAGAGTTCCAACTCCTATGTTACCATTTACAGCTAAATGAGTACCTACTCCTATTACAGCATTAGGGTTAAAACCTATAGCTAATCCCCTATATTGAGATTTATCTCCTGTATCTGGTTGTAAATGAAGGGTGCTGTAGTATTTACCGTAATTACCACTTAAATCTGAATGCCTAGATAAAATCCAAGAGCGTCTAGTATTTATCCCTCCTGCTACTCCAAATTCAAGAGTTTGGTTTTGATTTTGATACAGTTGAAATATATTACCCCTATCAGTCTGAGAAGGGTAACTTGCTGATGAATCTTGTTTTTTTATTTCTTGTCCTTCTGCTTTTAAAATAATTCCTGTTAAAATAATAATAGCAATTTTGATTTTTGCTTTCATAATGATTTAAATTTATAATAATTTGTGTTTTCTCTATAGTAAATAGATTTTCAAAGATGTAAAATTACTCTATTTCCCTAATCTCTACTTTAAACAGGTTATCAAAAACCTCAAAAATACTTTCAGCTTCTTTTTTTCGTACCGAGATAGTGTACTCGCAGTCTAATTCTAATTTTTGATTAATGATATCTAGGTTTCGTTCTTTAATAATACGCTGTACTTTATTCATCATATCGTAACCAAATTTCAGCTTATAATGAATATCAATAGTTTTCTCTACAATCTCAGAAGCTTCTAAAGCTAATTGCGCAGAAGTTCGATAGGCGTTAATCAATCCTCCTACTCCAAGTTTAGTTCCTCCAAAATAACGTACCGAAACAATTAAGACATTGGTTACATCAAAAGATTGTATTTGTCCATAAATTGGTTGACCAGCCGAATTACTTGGTTCTCCATCGTCATTCGCACGAAAACGAACCTTATCTGTTCCTAACTGCCAAGCATAGCAATGATGACGCGCTGTATGGTGTTGTTTACGAAGTTCTTCTAATCGTTCTTTGATATCTTCTTCTGAAAAAACAGGAAAAGCATATCCAAAAAATTTGCTATTTCGGTCTTTAAATAAGGTTTCCTCAGAAGGCTTTGTAATCGTTTTGTAAGTGTCTTTTATCTCTTCATTCATTATGCCGAAACTACTAATAAAATACTAATTATAGCAAGCCCAATACCAATCCAGTTTTTTTTAATTAATTTTTCTTTAAAGAATGCAAGAGCAAATACGGTAGTTAAGATCACTATAGACACATTATTTATAGTAAAAACTGTAGAACTTTCAAGTCCTTTTGTTTGCAACGCTTTTAATAAAAACTCCATAGAGTAATAGTTAGGAATTCCTAAAGCAATCCCCCAGAATAGTGTTTTCCATTCAAAGCTGTTCTTTTTGCGTACAAACTTAACTACAAAATAGCACAAACCAAAAAGCAAAGCACACCCAAAAATAGTTGACAAAAACATTGGTACCGCTTCTTTAGGAACATAAGTTGTTTCCGTATATTTCAACAAGGTATCTATACTTCCTGAACCTAAAAAAAGTAATAATGGAAATAATAAGTTTTTAAATTGCACAGGAGAAGTATCACTCTTTGCTGAGGATAAATATACTGCTATCAATGCTAATATTATTCCTACAACTTTCACCAACCCTATGCTTTCGTTATACAAAAAGATCCCGATAATTACTGGAATTACTACCGACATTTTACCGGCTACTGATGCTACTGAAAGTCCATTTTTTTGAGCCGTAATTCCCATTACATTAAATACCGTAATAAATAAAAAACCTAAAATAAAGGCTCCTAAAAACCATGGTTGATCTGGTATATCAGCTATCGTTATTGAAGCCTCAGAATGTACAAAACCAAAAGACAGTGCTACTGCATAATTCAAAACAATAGCAGGTAAGGTATGTACTTTATAAATATCAAAAAGTTTAAAAATTACAAACAGTAAACTAGAAATAACAACACTGCAAATTAAATATATCACGCCGTAAACTCCTTTCTCTTTAGCAAATCAACTACATCTTCTGTTTTAGGACAATTATTCCACACATGAATTCCTAATGCTTGTGCCATATCGGTATTCTCTTTGGTATCATCTATAAAAAAGGTTTCTGTAGCTTCCAAATCATTTTCTCTTAGCACAAACTCAAAAATATCAGTATTGGGTTTTCTAAAATGAACTTCATGTGATAAGTAAAACTGTTCAAAACAACTTTTAAACTCATTGTACAACTCCTTGCCCCAATCATTTTGAATCCAAGAGATATGCATATCATTGGTGTTGCTTAGTAAAAATAATCGATACTGATTACTCGCTGCTAATTCTTTTAAAAAATTCAATCGATGTCTAGGGAAATCTAATAAAATAGCATTCCACGAGCGAATTAAATCTTCTCTTGGAATATTGAATTTATCCTGAAAAAAGGACACAAATTCATCTGTAGAGATCAATCCCATTTCATACTGATGATACTGTTGCATCATCTCTTCTGAGATTTCAGTTATACCTAAACTTGTCAACTCTTTATATGTTGCTTCTTTGTCTAAATTGATGAACACATCACCAAAATCAAAAATGATGTTTTTAATCATTCCTATACAGTCTTAAAATATCGTTAGCTACTTTTTCTTCGGAAGATAACTCAGCGTTAAAATTTGGACGCTTTACCCCTTCTCCAAAAACTACATCCCCTATAAAAACCCTAGCTTCATCCCATAAATTTGCAGTAATAAATGTTTCTAAAGTTTGCCTCCCTCCTTCAATAATAACCGATTGAATTTGGTGTTTATACAATATACCGCAAATTTGTTCTGCAACTGGCGAAGAAAAATCGATGTGCTCGTAAGTAAGTGCATGAGACTTCTCACTATCGTTCGAAATGACACGTTGTTTTTCTTCTGTTATAATTATTGTTTGTACGTTTTTATCAAAAACAGTTACCTCTAACGGAATTCGCAAGTTTTTATCAATAACAACTCTTACCGGATTATTTCCTTTCCAACTACGAACTGTTAGTGACGGATTGTCTGCAATTACCGTATTCGTTCCAACTAAAATAGCATGTTCTTCACTACGCCATTTATGGACTAATTGTTGAGAATATTGGTTGGAAATCCATACTGGCTTTTGCTCATCTTTTATTAACGGAGCTATAAAGCCGTCTTTCGTTTCAGCCCATTTTAAAATGATGTAAGGACGCTGTTTGTCTTGAACAGTAAAAAAACGTTTATGGTGTTCTAAACATTCTTTTTCACAAACACCTACGGTAACATTTCTACCCGCTTTTTTAAGTCGTGCAATCCCCTTACCTGCTACTAAACTGTTTGTATCTACACATCCTATAACAATATTAGGTATTCCTTTCTCTAGTATTAAATCTGCGCAAGGAGGTGTTTTTCCATGATGCGAACAAGGTTCTAACGTAACATAAATAGTTGCTTCTTTAAGTAATTCTTGATCTCGAACAGCGTTTATAGCATTGACTTCTGCATGAGGGCCTCCATAAGCGGAGGTAAACCCCTCTCCTATTATTTTGTTATTATGTACGATTACAGCTCCAACAGATGGATTTGGTCTTGTTGTTCCTATTCCTTTTTTAGCTAATTCCAGGCAGCGTACTATGTAAAATTCATGATTCATAATGCTAGAATTTAATTTTTACAGTTGCTACTTTATCTATAGGATATACATGTGAAAACCCTAAAACTTTATATTTTAAATCTCCTTTAAAATGAATTTTCAAACGTTGATTTATCAACGAGTTTAAAATCCCTCCTAAAATTCTGTTTTTATTATTTTCAAATACTCTTTTTGAAGGAATTACCACTTTTAACGGAATATGAAATTCTTTACGAGCTGGAACTTTAAACTCTTCAGAAGAAACCTGTGCTACTTTTACTTCATCTATTAATACTTTAATTTCATCAGTAGTTATTGTACCGCCTATATCGTTTGGGTTTTCAAAATAAGCATTAGCACCAACTCTAATCGTATCTGTAGCAGCAGATAGTAATTTTATATCATCAACTTTTAAAAAAATCGGTTTTTGTGTTACCGAACAACTAATTATTAGCGATAAAAAAGGAAAAAAATAAATGAATTTCTTCATGAAAACTCGTGTTTTTTTGGGTACTTTGCTCCTGCAAAAGTACTATATTCCTATGACACCATCTGATTTTATTATTAGAGAAATAAAACCACAAGATAATGCCCAAATGGCTAAAGTTATTCGTGATGTATTAATCGAGCTTGGAGCTCCAAAAGTAGGAACCGCCTATGAAGATAAGGCTACTGATGCAATGTATGAAACCTACGAAAAAGAAAGGGCTGAATATTTTGTTGTTGAATATAATGGTGTTGTAGTTGGAGGTGCAGGTTTCGCTCAATTAGATAATTTTGAAGGAAATATGTGTGAGCTTCAAAAAATGTACTTTTTACCAATAGCAAGAGGAAAAGGTATAGGAAGTAAATTAATAAACTTTTGTATGAATGAAGCAAAAAAACAAGGTTTTAAACAATGTTACTTAGAAACTTTACCCTATATGAAAGCGGCTACAGCTTTGTATAGAAAAAATGGTTTTATCGACCTAAAGAGTCCCTTAGGAAACACAGGACATTATTCTTGTAATGTATGGATGTTAAAAGATTTGTAAGATAATTCTATAAAAACAAACCTACACTATGCATTTAAAACAATACAAATCGTATTTCTCGGAACAATTAACCCCAGTTTACCCTCAAACAGAAATTGATACTTTTTTCTTTTTATTACTAGAGGCGTATTTAGGCGTAAAACGTTTAGACTTAGTATTGCAACCTGACCTTGAAATTTCTTCAGATAAAAAAATGCTGTTAAATAAAGCTTTAACACGACTACTAAAAGAAGAACCTATTCAATATATCATAGGGGAAACAGAATTCTACGGACTTCCTTTTAAAGTAACAAAAAACACCTTAATTCCTCGACCAGAAACAGAAGAACTCGTTGAATGGATTATTAAGAAAACAGAACAAAGCCATAAACAATTATCTATTCTCGATATTGGCACAGGAACAGGCTGTATTCCTATTTGTTTAAAAAAACATATCCCCACTGCAAATATAAGCGCTATTGATGTTTCTAAAGAAGCTGTAAACATAGCAAAACAGAATGCAAAATTGAATGGAGTTGAAATCTCTTTTATAAGCCAAGATATTTTAAAGACTAAAGAACTAAGCAGTACCTTTGACATTATTGTTTCGAACCCTCCTTATGTTCGTGAATTAGAAAAAGTAGAAATAAAGAATAACGTATTGAGAAACGAACCACACTTGGCTTTGTTTGTTGCAGATGACAACCCGTTACTTTTTTATAAAAAAATTGCCAGTTTAGCTAAAAATAGCCTATCAGAAAACGGACTTCTGTTTTTTGAAATCAACCAATATCTTGGTTCAGAAACGGTTGCTATGCTAACAAGTAAAGGGTTTACACAAATTGAACTTCGAAAAGACTTATTTGGAAATGACCGAATGATTAAAGCAGCTTTGTAAACTCCCCAACGTACGATTACATTAAGTAAACAACAACCCAAAAAGCCTGTCTTTAAGAGCTTCTTTATTGAGAAATACTTAATAGAAAAGCTTAAATTGTTTTTTTTAATCATTTTTTTAACAAAAAAAACACTTTTTTTTAACGCAAACAGCTTTTAAAGTTTTTTTTCAACGATAAAAAAGTTTATATTAGCTGTAAAAGTTAGATAAAAATTGGATTTACAAAAATTACTTTTAGAAACTAAAACTACTGCCATTTATCTTATTGATAACGAAGGGAAAATTGTCGATTTTTATCCTCATGATAACGACTTGGTAGAAATCAAAGACAAAATAGCCGCTTTTGATGCTGTTATTTTTAACATGTCTAGCAACTTTTTTAATCTATTCTTTAAAACAGCATTAAATGAAATGATTTTAAAGTCAGATAAGGAAGCCCTATTGTTATTTAAATACAAAGAATATGTACTGTGTTTTTTAGCTGATAAAAACACCAACATAGGCCTTTTAAACTTAATGTTTAAAAAAGAAACAAATACCATTAACATTTAATAATTATTACTTAACCTAACCTAACCCCCCGGAATTTATGGAAAAAATCCTAACCGACTTAGTTCAAAACGTAAAAGAAAATATACCTGGGTATATTGCAATTAGTGTAGCTGAAATAGCTTCAGGAGAATCTTTAGCATCCGATTCTGCCGACTCAAATTTTGACCCTGCTTTAGCTTGTGCTTATAATGTAGAAATTATAAATGCTAAGCGTAAAGCTATAGACATCTTAGGTCTAAAAGAAAACCTTAATGATATTCATTTTAAACTTGATAATCATATTCATGTTGTAGATATGTCTCCAAGCGGAGAGTATTTTATTTACTTAGCTGTTGATTCTAACAGAGCTAATTTAGCGCTTACCAGAACAATGCTAAAAAAATATAAAGCAGAATTAAATGAAGTCTTATAAAGCTATTGATATCAAAAAAATAAATATCGATGGTGAGTTTCAAAAATACATATGTTTTTTTCAAAATGAATACAAAACTAAAGTGTTGTTAAATGAGTCAGCTATCGATTATAATGAAGCTCCTAACATAAACAATGTTAACGATTTAAAAAATGCTGTTTATGATTTCTTTTTTGAACCTAGATTTGAGAATGTTCTCGATTTGGTAAAATTTAAAAAACAAAAAGCAAAAGACGATTAACTTAAAAAAGACTAGATAAAAATCTAGTCTTTTTTTATTTCCAAGTCCCTAAAACAACCATATGTATAAAATTTTGCAGTACTTTAGCTCTCTATTAACTAGTTGTTTTTTACACAGATAAAACTGTTAAAAAAATCACAAAGAAACATTTCTGAAAAAAAATAATGAAATAACGTCTTATTTTTGTGACCCTTTAAAAAAAAGGGTGTCCTAAATAGAGAAGGGGTGTCCTAAATAGAGAAGGGAGACATAAAAACAAAAGAATAGTCATACTTAATGGGGGAAGTAAACTTACAAACTTTAATAGAAGAGTCAGAAGCTGATAAAGGAATCGTTTTTGACTCTAATGGACAAGTAGTTGATTCTTATAATATTTCTAAAGAAAATAATGTAGCAGCAATGGCAAGCGTCATTGTAACGATGGCTCATGAGTTTTTCCAAGATGCTTTAGAATCTGAAAGCCTTAATCAGTTAGTTTTAACTTCAAACGAAGGATTGGTAGTTATAAACAAATACGACAACAATCATATTGTTTGTCTGTTGGCTGATGATGTTTCTAAAGTAGCTATGATTAAACTAACACTTAAAAGTGTAACCCTTCAATAAATACAGAGTCTTTTTTTAATTAATTATTATAACAACTATTTACAATGAAAGAAATTATCAATGATTTTATCGAAAACTTAAAAAATAATGTTCCTGGGTTTGTTGCAGTTTCAATAACAGATGTAGGTTCTGGTGAAGCGTATGATTCATTTACAGCTAACCCTGATTTTGATCCAAATTTAGCCTCTGCTTATAACTTAGGCGTTGTTAAAGCTAAATTAAAAGCTATTGAAGCATTAGGGTTAAATGAAGAAATTCAAGATATTACGATTACTTTATCTAGCCAAGTACACATTATCAATATTGCACCTAGTGGTACTTATTTTGTTTACTTAGCTGTAGATTCAAAAGAAGCTAACTTAGGAATCACTAAAGCTTTATTAAACAAATATAAAGTAGAGTTAAATAACGCATTATAAAAATATAACTGTGAAAAACACGAATCATTTATCTATAGACAAGCCTTTAAAAAAACACCTAAACCAAACGCTTAAAGAGTTTCGTAAATGTAGGTTCTCTGAAGGTGAATTAACATCAGAAGGAAAGAAAAGTAAAGACTTTTTCGGGTTCTTATTTAAAGAATACGACAGTATGAATGATTTAGTTAAAGATATGTTTTAAAAGTGCTTAATAGGCACTTTTTTTTATGCTCTTAAATGTTAGTACTAACCGTTCTATTAACAGCTTTATTTCCGTATCATTATAACTTGCAAAGCCAATTCGTATAGCGTTGTGCTTTTTATTGGCTAAATCGTATCGCTTCCACTCTCCTACTTCAAGTTTATACTTCCTTGCTTCTTTTGCTACTTCATTCCAAGAATACTGTTTATTCAATTCAACCCAAATAGCCATCCCTCCTTTTGGCAGCTCAAATTGAAAATAAGCGCCCAATCTTTTTTGTAACAGCTTACAAAATAAATTTCGACGATGTAAATATACCTTCATTACTTTTCGTATGTGCCTATCTAAATCTCCAGACTTAATAAATTCGGCAAAAGTTACTTCTAACAAAGCATCTCCTTGCCTATCAACATAACCTCTTAATTTCGCGGCTTCTTTTACAAAATCCTCGGTAGCTACCAAATATCCAACCCTAAAAACAGGTGCTACCGTTTTACAAACAGAACCTATATATATCACATTTCCAGACATATCATGACTTGCTAATGGTAAAATTGGAGCATGATTATAGTTAAAATCATAATCATAGTCGTCTTCAATAATGGCAAAATTATATTTCTCCGCTAAGTTTAATAAGTAAATTCTCCTATCAGCCGACAAAGTAACCGTTGTGGGGTGATGGTGATGTGAAGTTACATAAACAGCTTTTACAGACTGCTCCTTACACAATCTTTCTATCTGATCAATTGCAAGACCGTTTTCATCAACTGAAACCCTCTTAATTTGTGCCTTTTGATGCCGAAAGGTCATATCGGCAGAAGAATAGTTCGTTTCACCAACCACAATAACATCTTTTTCTTTTAAAAGCAATTGAGAAGACAACCACATCCCCATTTGACTACCACGGGTAATTAAAATATTTTCTTTAGAGATCTCCATCCCTCTAGAAGTGTTTAAATACACAGCCAGCACTTCTCGTAATTTTTCATTTCCTTGTGTTGTACTGTAATCTAAAAACGTATAAACATGCTTTCTTGAAGCTATTTTTCGGTAAATTCTAGCAATTTCTTCTGTTGGCGCAAGCCTTGTATCTGACGTACCATCATTTATATACATAACCCCTTCTATCTTTTCCGTTTTTTTCTCTAACAGATGATTGTTTTCATAAAAAGCAAATCCCGAACGCTGTTTTTTCAATGTTTTAGGAGCATTGACCCATGTTATTTTTTGAATAAGAGGTAAGCTCTTATTAACAAAAGTTCCTTTTTTAGGAATAGTTTCTACCCAGCCCTGTAACATCAACTCTTCATAACAAGCAACCACTGTTTTCCTATGTATCAACAGCAAATCAGCTAATGTTCTTGAGCCCAATAATTTTGTTCCAGGCATAAGTTTTCCTTCTCTAATTAGCAATATAAATTGATTTGCTAACTGTAAATACAATGGTTCTTTAAGACTCTTACTTAGTTTTAATGCAGTTTTATAAGGAAACATCTGGACTATTTATTATATTAAATCTGGATTAATTGAATAGACCATAAATATACTACATTTGATAGGCAAATAATCTAAGTAATGAAAAAACAAGAACTACAACCAACAGAATTTAATGAATTTTACGCTAGGTATATATCTAAAGTACCAGACAAAACTTCTTTAAAAAAGGGATTTGAAAATGACAAAGAAGCTGTAATAACGTTTTTTTTATCTATTCCAAAAGACACGCTAGAATATCGGTATCAACCACAAAAGTGGAGTATAAAAGAAGTATTACAACACATAATTGACACCGAACGTATTTTTATGTATCGCCTACTTCGAATTGCTAGGAAAGATATGACCCCTTTGGAAGGTTTTGATCAAAACACATACATAAATCCCTCTGGTGCACACAACAAAACAATAGATAGTCTCTTAGAAGAATTTACAACAACTCGATTGTATTCAATCAACTTACTAAATAGCATTTCTTATGAAAATTTATGCAACATAGGAATTGCCAACAATTCACCAATCTCAGCAAGGGCTTGTGCTTTTATTTTGCTAGGACATAGTATTTGGCATATGGATATTATTAAAGAACGTTATTTAAAATAAAATTTCATGCAAGAATATCAAAAATCAAAACTTAATAGAGTTAAAAGAGGGCAAAAAAGAGCCGTTTATGATGTTGAAAAAATCAACGCTATTTTAGATGTTGGGTTTATTGGTTTTGTAAGTTATACCTATGAAGGAAAAGCGATTTCCTTACCGATGGCTTACGGCAGAAAAGGAAATAAAATATACCTCCACAGCTCACAAGCGAATAGGATGTTGTTATCGCTTTTAGATGCTGGAGAAATGAGTATGACAGTAATGCATTTAGATGCATTAGTTCTCGCGCGTTCAGGATTACATCATTCTGTAAACTATAGGTCTGCTACATTGTTCGGTTCAGTAAAAAAAATTAAAGAGCCTAAAGAAAAAGAAGCCGCTTTGCATTGCTTTATGGAACATATGATGAAGGGCCGTTGGAATGATATTAGACCTATGAAACCTGAAGAACTTGATAGAACATTGGTAGTAGAAATGACCGTTAAAACTGCTTCTGCAAAAATTAGAGATGTTGGAGTTAGCGATGAACCCGAAGACGAAACGTTACCTATTTGGGCAGGACTAATTCCATTAAAACAAATTGCGCTAGCTCCCATATCAGATGAAAAGCTACAAAAAAATATTAAAGTACCTAATCACGTAATAGAGTATTATAATATGCATAAATAAGCACTTTATAACTCTAAAAATAACGTTACATTGCATCTATGAAAAAATATGATGTTATTATTCTTACAGATAAGAGGTATGTAAACCCTCCAAAGCTTAACAACTATATTCAAAATGTGTTAGATGAAGATAATTACGTAAAAAAAGCACTTGAAAACCAAGGATTAACAGTCGATCGCCTCTCATGGGATGATGCTACTTTTAATTGGACTACCACTAAATATATTTTATTTAGAACTACTTGGGATTATTTTGATCGGTTTTCTGAGTTTTCAACATGGCTAAATACCGTTAGTAAACAAACAACTCTATTAAATTCAGAAAAAATTATTCGCTGGAATATTGATAAACACTACCTACAAGATTTACAACAAAACGGAGTGCATATTTGTGAGTCTTACTTCATTGAAAAAAGTACTCAAACCACATTACAAGAACTTTCTCAAAAGTATAATTTAAACGATTTTGTTTTAAAACCATGTATTTCAGGTGCTGCGAGGCACACTTATAAAATCAGTTTAGAGAATATACACGAATACGAAGAGACTTTTTCTACGCTAATTGATAAAGAAGCTATGATTATTCAACCTTTTCAGTACCAAATAGTTGAAAAAGGAGAAATTTCATTAATGGTTATGAACGGTAAGTTTACGCATGCTGTTTTAAAAACAGCCAAATCAGGAGACTTTAGAGTACAAGACGATTTTGGAGGTTCAGTGCACAATTACACACCTACCGATGAAGAAATTTTGTTTGCTGAAAACGCCGTAAAAGCCTGCATAGAAACTCCTATTTATGCACGTGTTGATGTTTTTACTGATAATAATGGTAAATTAGCTATTGCAGAACTCGAATTAATAGAACCCGAACTTTGGTTTAGAAACCATCCTGCTGCTGCAGATGAACTAGCCCTAGGAATTAAACAATTAATAATCAAAAATGAAGAAATTAGTTAAAATATTAGGAACACTATTGCTAATTAGCGCTATTGTATTAGCTGTTTTTTATTTTAAAAATAACGAAAGTCTTCCTACTGGTGAGCAAGGTCCTAAGGCAGATGCTTTGGCTACTAAAATGCTTAAAGCATTGGATTATGAAGCGTATAAAAACACTCGTTTTATTGAATGGAGTTTTAGAGGAAAGCATTTTTATAAATGGAATAAAGAAAAGGATATAGTTGAAGTATCTTGGGAAACCAACAAAGTGACTTTGTTTACAAAAACACCTGAAAAAAGCATTGTATTAGTGAATGAAAAGCAAGTGAACAACAACGAAATACTACAAAAAGCAATAGATTATTTTAACAATGATAGCTTTTGGTTAGTAGCTCCTTACAAAGTTTTCGAGAACGGAATTCAGCGCCGAATAGTATCCTACAAAGGTAAAGAAGCTTTATTAGTTACTTATACTACAGGAGGGTCAACACCAGGCGATTCTTATTTATGGATTTTAGAGGAAAACGGTCGACCAACTAGTTATAAAATGTGGGTTTCTATAATTCCTACTGGTGGAATGGAAGCCACTTGGAGTGATTGGATAACAACAGAATCTGGGGCAATATTACCGACAAAGCATGAAATGCCAGTGGGCACACTAAATATGGGAAATGTAAAAGCTTATAATTAACATTATTGAAACTTAAAAACACTAAAAAAGAGCAGCAAAATTGCTGCTCTTTTAATTTTATATAATACAGAAATTATTTTCCGAAATAAAAAGTTGCTCCAATATTAATTCCAAAAGAAGAATAAGGAACCTTTTGAGATAATTGTTTTTCTCCAGCTGGATTAGCACCTAAAGGTAACTCATCTACATACTCAATATTTTTATTAAACACAGGAGCCAAAGCAGCATACTCTGGGTGAGCTGCAAAAATAGCTTTAACCTGCTCTATAGATCTTGGCTGACCATTAACATTTGCAGAAAATTCAGTAATCTCAGAAGAGTCTCTTGTTACACTAACTCCCATATACTCTAGTTCAGCAAAAATAGACACTTTATTGCTTAAGTCATACTTATACCCTACAGCTCCAATAAAACCTAAAGGAAGTCTTCCTTTATAGTCTTGCGTATAATCTACATTCAACATTTCAGTTTGAGATAATGCGATGTTTATGTTTCCATCAGATTCAGTTCTACCACCTACTTTAATTAACGCTCCAAAACGACCGTAAATATTGTTTGTAAACTTATACACTAAAGAAGCTGAAGCACCGTAAGCCTTTCCTCTAGCCTCGATATTAATATACTGTGCTTGTGCTGGTAAATCTACTAAAACAGAAGTTTGATCCGCTCCATTTAAATACCCAACACCAATTTCAACACCAAAAGTGTCATTAAAAAAATACCCCCCTCTTAGTTGAGTATGCATCCCTTCACCATAACTACCGTAAGTGTTCTCTACCCCAGCAGTGGTTGTTTCTGTTCCAAACCTTACTCCTGCACTAGATATTGAATATCCTCCACTAGCAGAAACATAAAATTGGGCACTTGCACTTACTGTTGCTAACATCATAGCAAACATTAAAATACTTTTTTTCATAATAAATTATTTGTTAACTTTAAATTGATAATAAGTAAACAAACGTAGTAAAAATCTAGGATTAACAAGACTTTATAACTGTTAAATTATTAGTATTATTGCGGTCAAAAGCGCTCTAAAAACACTTCTTTTTTGAATACAAATATTTTACATACTGAAACTCAGAGTTATATTAATAACAACTTAAAAGTTAACATAGAACAATTTATTTTTAAAGGAAGCCCCTTTAAAAATATTTCTATACAAGAATTGGCCAATCAAATTATAGCTAAACAAAAATCAGAAAAAAAATTACCTACTTGGTTTCATACAAAAAACATTTATTACCCCCCAAAACTAAGCATAGAGCAAACATCTTCTGAAGTAACTGCAAAATACAAGTCTAAATTAGTCAATGGAAATTCCTTAATCGACCTCACAGGAGGTTTTGGTATAGATTGCTATGCCTTTTCCAAGCAATTTAAAAAGGTGTTGCACTGTGAAATAAACAAAGAACTTTCAGAAATAGTTTCGCATAATTATAAGCAAATGAACGTTTCGAATATCAAAACTCTAGCTACAGACGGATTGGAGTACTTAAAAAAATCTTCTGAAAAATTTGACTGTATTTATATCGATCCTTCCCGAAGAAATGATACAAAAGGAAAAGTTTTTTTACTCAGTGATTGTTTACCTAATGTACCTAAAAATTTAGATTTTTTATTTGAAAAATCGAATACAATACTTATTAAAAACTCTCCTATTCTAGACATTACTTCAACTATTAACGAGCTAAAATATGTAACTGAAATTCATGTGGTCGCAGTGAATAACGAGGTAAAAGAGCTTCTTTTTTTACTAACAAAAGAAACTAAACAATCGGTTAAAATAACAACAGTTAACATACTGAAAAACAATACTCAAGAATTTTTCTTTGAATTAGGTTCCGATCTCAGTTTTGAATATTCAACACCTCTCCAATACCTCTACGAACCTAATGCTGCTATTTTAAAATCTGGAGGGTTTAACCAAGTGGCGAGCCAACAAAAAGTAAACAAACTACACCAACACTCTCATCTCTATACTTCAGATAATTTAATTAAAGATTTTCCTGGCAGAATTTTTAATATTAACAACGTATTTGCTTACAATAAAAAAAAGATAAAAAAACAGATAACTGATACCAAAGCAAATATTACAACACGTAATTTTCCTAAAACTGTGGCTCAAATTAGAAAGGAAACAAAATTAAAGGATGGAGGAAATACCTACCTTTTTTTTACCACAAATCTTCACAACGAATTCATAGTTATTAGCTGTACAAAAATCAACTAGTACGTATACTATTATCTAAAATTTGTCGTTTACCTAATTGATAGAAGCCCCTATCGAAAAGTATGTTTTATTGTTTAGGGGTAATAAAACATACTAAAAGCCTTGATTCTTAAGAATCAAGGCTTTTCTTTTTACTCACTTTTTTATATACATTTGCTTTTATCATGAAACAAACACAAAGCTACCAATCTATTAAACTTTCTATGGACTCATTAGAAAAGTTTGATGATATTCTTGTTATAGAAGCCCCTTTACAAATAAACATCAATAAAGAACCGTATACTGTTGTTATGAGAACTCCTGGTAACGATAAAGAACTGATAAGAGGTTTACTGTATGCAGAAGACATTTATAAAAAACAAGATGATATAAAAGTAGAAATCATTAAAAATGAAAAAGATTTTTCTGCAATACTAAACATCGATCTTCCAAAAGAAAAATTAGGAAAAGGATACTTAAACAAACGTACCCTTTTGTCTGTTTCTTCTTGTGGTATTTGCGGAAAAAAAGAGCTAAGCGATTTAAAAATTAAAGGTAAAACACTAAAAAACACTCCCAAAGAAAACATTAAAGAGTTAACTGAAGTAATTAGGCGTATGTTTTTGAAAATGAACGACAAACAATTTTTATTTAAAACAACAGGTGGCAGTCATGCTTGTGCTCTTTTTAACAAAGAAGAAGAGCTGTTAACCATTAAAGAAGATATTGGTCGGCACAATGCGGTAGACAAATGTATTGGTGACCTAATTAACCAAAACAAGTTAAAAGAAACCAAGTATATGTTAGTTAGCGGACGCGTTTCTTATGAAATTGTATCCAAGGCTTTTTTAGCTAAAATACCGATAATAATTGCAGTTTCTGCTTGCTCTTCTTTAGCCGTAGATTTTGCTAAAGAATTTGGTATTTTCCTTATTGGTTTTAGCAGAAATAACAAAATGACCATTTATTCTACCCCACATAAGTTATAGAAACCATCAACTAAAAGCCCTATTATTTTCTCTAAAACACGCGTATTAAAAAAGATTTGTATTTTAGTGCTTTTAATAACTATTAATTAATCTACATACTTATGCCTTTTATAGAAGAAGAGAAGTTTAAGTTAATGCAAGAAGACTTAGACAACGCTAAATTAAAAAGAGAAGAAGCAGAAAGCGAATTAAGTAGCACACAAGAAGAATTAGCGGCACTAAAAAAGAGCTCAAAAACTTTGCCTATTTTCTTAGGGCTTCTATTAGGCCTTTCATTAGGAGCTGCATACTATTTTTACACAAATGGCGGTAGTAGCGCTATTAATAACATAGACATTGAAGCGGTAAAAAAGAAAGAAGCTTACAGGGTTTTAGATAGTATAAACAGAGCGCAAGCTAGGGCTGCTAGAAACACTGATGAACCAGATAGTAATTTTTCATCTAATTCTGATATAAATACAGCAACGATTGCAGAAGAGGTTGCCGAAAACACAGCCGGCCAAACAATCTACTCCGTTCAAATTGGTGTGCTTTCAGAAAATAAATACCCCTTATTATCTTCAGAAGTTATTCCTTCAACAGTTACTACAGAGAATGGCTACTTTAAGTATTCTCTAGGTTTATTTAGCACATTAGGTGAAGCTAAAGACCTACAAAAAGAATTAATAAAAATAGGATTTAGTGATGCTTTTGTAGCTTCATATATAAACGGAAAACGCCAAAAAATACATAATTAAATAACAATTTAATGCTTAACATTATTTTTAAAAGAGCACTCATAGTAAGTTTACTAATGAGTGTTCATTTTTTTTACGCACAAACAAGTACGGTTCCTGAACAAAAAACACAGTTAGGATTTGGTCAAATTGATTTTTTATCGATTAAAATGCCTGAAGGAGAGCAAAATATGGACTATACAGGGGTTCATTACAACCTAAAGTTAAATAACTGGAGTTATGCAGGAGTGGGG
This sequence comes from Tenacibaculum sp., assembly GCF_048269885.1. Lineage (NCBI taxonomy): Bacteria > Pseudomonadati > Bacteroidota > Flavobacteriia > Flavobacteriales > Flavobacteriaceae > Tenacibaculum > Tenacibaculum sp. Next base: position 21,331 of record NZ_JBLWTZ010000027.1, read on the forward strand.
TTATATGGAGCTGTAGGAGGTATTAGAGGAGGTTTTTTTACATTAGGTGTAAATGCAGGAATTCAACAGAAAATAACCGATAAACTTTTTATGGATGCAGGAATTCACTTTGGTGGCGGTGGTGGTGCATCAGCTCCTGATGGCGGAGGTGCTTTTATACTTCCCCACCTCAATTTAGGATACGATTTTAAACACTTTTCTGCAACAGCAGGCTACAGTTATGTTGACTTTTTTGATGGAGGTACCATTAATAGTAGCCAATTAAATGTGGCAGTACAAATTCCTCTATCATTTAAAACTGCAAGATTTGAAGACAGAGAAACTACTTTTTCTGTAGAAGCCCTAAAAAACACTTCTTGGAACACTTTAAGCAATAGAATTTCATTGCTGGTTCATTTAAATAATGCTAAAGTTACCAAAGGTTCTTATAAAGGAAATACAATCCGTTTAGCAGGTTTTGAATTAAATTCTTATCTTAGAGATGATTTTTTCTTTTTCGTTAAAGCAGATGGTGCTTATCACGGAATTAAAGCAGGATACATGGATGTTTTTCTTGGAGGAGGTTATCATTTGTCAATGAATAAAAATCGTACAAATATTTTAGCTAAATTTGGAGTAGGTGCTGGTGGCGGTGGCGGTGTAGATACCAAAGGAGGCTTTTTAATATATCCAGATCTCTCTATAGAACAAAAGCTGTTTGACAATGTGTATGCATCAATCAACAAAGGGTACTTAATGAGTCCGGATGCTCATTTCGTTTCCTCAACCTTTGGTTTTGGCTTAAAATATTATATGGATAGAGACGGTGTTTTATCTGATGAAAACGAATTTTCAGAAGGGACGTTTAAAGGGTTTGACGCAATTATTAAACAAGATTTATATTTAAACGCAGCTAGAGATGGTGGCTTTGATCAAAATATGCATCAAATATCATTACAGCTAAACTTTTTCTTAAACAAGTATTTATATGCGGCAGGTCAAACTTCTTTTGCTAACTTTGGTAACGCAGGAGCTTATGCTGAGGGAATTGTAGGTTTAGGAGTGCAAACAAATGACTTCTTTAATGGTAAAACCTCTCTTTTTGCACAAGTTTTAGGAGGTGCTGCTGGTGGTGGAGGTATTAGTACAGGACAAGGATTAATTGTTAAACCTAGTGTTGGAATTAATCAAAAGCTTGCTGATAACTTAAGTTTAAGATTAGGAGCAGGTTATGTGAAAGCTAGAGGAGGAAGTTTAAGTAATACTCAATTAAATTTAGGTATTTCGTATCGTTTTTCCTTCTTAAGTGTTAAAAAGTTTTAATAATTTAACTTTTCGTTAAAGTTTGATGAATTATCTTCGCTTTCTGAAACAAAAAAATAATACCCTTACTTTTTTGAAGTAAAGAAAGTAAGTTACAATCTATATATATAAACATGATAAAAAAGAGAATTATATCTCCACTTCAAAACTTTATAAAAACTGAAAGTGCTAGTGGTATCTTATTGTTGGCAGCTACTTTATTAGCCCTTATTTGGGCAAACTCTCCTTTTAGAGACAGTTACAATGCCTTATGGGAATACAAAATAGGTTTTAAATCTGAACACCTTGAATTGTACAAACCATTGATACTTTGGATTAATGATGGTTTAATGGCTGTATTTTTCTTTTTAATTGGATTAGAAATTAAAAGAGAATTCTTAATAGGAGAATTAAACTCTACCAAAAAACTAGCATTTCCTCTTTTTGGAGCGCTTGGTGGTATGTTATTTCCTATTTTATTCTTCTTTTTTTTAAACAAAAACCCTGATACAAGTCATGGATGGGGAGTTCCTATGGCTACAGATATTGCCTTTTCTCTAGCTGTTTTAAATACTCTAGGTAAAAAAGTACCATTAAGTTTAAAAGTCTTTTTAACCGCTTTTGCTATTGTTGATGATATAGGTGCTGTTCTAGTAATTGCATTATTTTATAGTACTAGTATAGATATTACTTTAATATCAATTGCTATAGGCTTATTAGCTTTTCTTTATTTTATTGCTCATAAAGGTTTTTATTCTCACTACGTAACTTTTATGTTTGGTGCGGTTATTTGGATTTTATTTTTAAAAGCAGGAATACACCCAACAGTTGCAGGTATTTTAATGGCTTTTGCTGTACCTATTAGACAAAAAGTACATACTCCTGAGTTTATAGCTAATTTATCACAAATTATGGAGAATATTAAAAACGCGAAAGTTGCTCCGAAACCAATATTATCAAAAGAGCAAGTTGCTGAAATAGACAACTTAGATCACTGGATAGAAGATTACCAATCTCCTCTTCAACTTTTAGAGCACAAATTACATGATTTAGTTGCCTATGCAATTATTCCAATTTTTGCTTTGGCCAATGCAGGAGTTTTAATAGATGGTGATGCCAACTTAGATACTTCCTTAATTATAAATATTGCCTTGTGTTTAATTTTAGGAAATAGTATTGGAATTACCACAATTATTACTACGGTTAAAAAACTTAAAATAATTGAAGTTCCTAAAGAAATAAATACTCAGCATATTGTTGGGGTATCATTTTTAGCAGGAATTGGTTTTACCATGGCAATATTCATTGCTAGTTTAGCTTTTGCTAAGAGTCCCGAATTCTTAGGTTCTGCTAAGATTGGTGTGCTTTTAGGCTCTCTTATTTCTGCAATCATTGGATATACAATTTTGAGATTTAATAAAAGTGATGATACCACTAATAACGAAAAAACATTAAGTTCTAGCTAGTACTTTGTGCTAGCTTATATAACTCCAAATTCCACTTGTTTTTTTAAGCTTCTCATAAGCTTTTAACAAGCTGGAATTTTTTGTTTCTGACAAATTAGGGTCTTCTTGAAGTAAATTTATAGCAGCTTTACGCGCTACATGTAATATCGGACTATCTTTAACCACATCGGCTATTTTAAGATTTAACACACCACTTTGTTGTGTGCCCATAATATTTCCTGGGCCCCGAAGTTTTAAATCTACTTCAGCTATTTTAAATCCGTCTGTAGTTTCTACCATCGTTTGTAATCGAGTTTTTCCATCAGAAGACAATTTATAGCTCGATAATAAAATACAATAACTCTGTTCAGCTCCACGCCCTACTCTACCTCGTAATTGGTGTAACTGACTTAACCCAAAACGTTCAGCACTTTCAATAACCATTACAGAGGCGTTTGGTACATTTACCCCTACTTCAATAACTGTAGTAGCTACCATAATTTGAGTATCTCCTTTGGCAAATCGTTCCATTTCATAATCCTTATCAGCGGGTTTCATTTGTCCATGAACAATACTTATTTGATATTTTGGAGAGGGAAACTCTCGAGAAATACTTTCATATCCGTCCATTAAATCTTTGTAGTCCATTGCTTCAGACTCTTGAATTAACGGATATACCACATAGGCTTGGCGTCCTTTAGCTATTTCATCTTTCAAGAACTTAAAAACACCTAATCGATTACTATCATAACGATGTACAGTTTTAATTTCTTTACGTCCAGGAGGCAATTCATCAATTACAGAAATATCTAAATCACCATAAACAGACATTGCTAATGTTCTTGGTATAGGTGTCGCAGTCATCACCAAAATATGAGGAGGAATAACAGCTCCTCCAACCTCCCCTGAAGGGAGGCTTTTTAAAGTTTCTTTTATGTTTTCTAAAACATTATCAATGTTGCCAATAACTTCTTCGTTTGTAAATCTAATTACCTTATATCCAAAATCAGTTAAAATTTCTGTACGCAAATTGTCTGCTTCTTCTTGTTCAGGAGTTTCATGATATTTCCCATCTACTTCAACGATGAGTTTTTTCTCTAAACAAACAAAATCAACTATAAATTCATCAATAATATGTTGTCTTCTAAATTTATAGTTTAATTGTTTTGTTTTTAAACTTTCCCATAAAACTCGCTCAGCAGGTGTTGTCTGTTTTTTACGTTGTTTTTGTAGTTCTTTTAAAAGTTTATATGTTGAAGGACGAGCTGTCATATATTTTTTACGAACTTCTTCTCCTTTCCCTTTGGGAAGGGCTGGGGTTGGGCTTCCTTTTTCCCACAACTTTCTTCTCTGCGCTACTCCAAAACGATGTTGCTCATCAATAATAGCAATCCCAAGATTTTTAAACTGTACTTTATCTTCTAAAATAGCATGGGTTCCTATCAAAATATGCAGCGAACCATCTTCTAAACTTTCGTGAATTTCTCTACGCTTTTTTGTTTTAGTAGACCCTGTAAGTAACTCAACTTTTATGTTGGTTTTCTCTAATAATTCTATTATCCCGTTATAGTGCTGTGTTGCAAGTATCTCTGTCGGAGCCATAATTGTAGCTTGATATCCATTATCAATAGCTAACAACATAGTCAATAACGCTACAATCGTTTTTCCAGAGCCTACATCTCCCTGTAGTAATCGATTCATGTGCGCTCCAGACCCTGCATCTTTACGAATTTCTTTCAGTACTCGTTTTTGAGCTCCCGTTAAGTCAAAAGGTAAATGATTGTTGTAAAAATTGGTAAACTCTTCTCCTACATGCTCAAAAACGAAGCCTTTTAACTTTGATTTTCGGATGAGTTTTTTTTGTAATAATTGCAATTGAATAAAGAATAACTCTTCAAACTTCAATCGATATTGAGCCTTTGTTAATAATTCTTGATTCTTAGGAAAATGAATATTTAATAGTGATTCTTTTTTACCTAAAAACTGATGTTCTTCAATAAAATAAGCTGGAAAAGTTTCTTCAATTTCATTATATGCTTGTTGAAACAAGTTTTGAATCATGGTACGCATGACCTTGTTACTTATTCCTTTGGTGCTTAGTTTTTCAGTAGATGGGTATACCGGTTGCATCGCCATTTGCAGCTTGCTTTTGTATTCTTTTACGGTTTCCATTTCTGGATGAGGCATATTAGGAGTGCCATTATACCAATTTAGTTTTCCGTAAATAACGTAGGGAACGTTTACTTTTAAGCTATCTTTAATCCATTTAACCCCTTTAAACCAAACCAACTCCATAGTACCTGTAGCATCTGAAAAAGTAGCTACCAACCTACTTCCTCTTTTTTGCTTTACGGTTTTAACTCCTGTTATTTTCCCTACGATTTGTACTTCAGCGGAGTTTTGTTGCAACTGATTAACCGTATAAAACTGTGTTTTATCGATATATCTATACGGGAAAAGGTGCAATAAATCGTTACACGTTTTAATACCTAACTCGCTAAATAACAACTCTGCTCTAGCAACACTAATTCCTTTTATATATGTTACGGGGTTATTTAAATTCATTAAGAACGAAAATACAAAAAGCCATTAAAATCAACTATCTTTGCACTCTTAAATTCATCAAATGAGATTACATAGAAATTTAGTTTTCGCGGTTATTGATAGCTTACGCGATATTTTTAATGAAGATGTATATGCAGATAAAGCTGTTGAAAAAGCGCTGAAGAGAGATAAACGCTGGGGAGCACGTGATAGAAAGTTTGTTGCAGAAACTATTTATGATGTGGTTCGTTGGAAGCGTTTATATGCAGAAATAGCAAATGTAAAAGCACCGTATTCTCGTCCTGATTTATGGCGATTATTTGCTGTTTGGTGTGTGTTAAAAGGAATTCAATTACCTGATTGGAATCAGATAGAGCCTACTCCTACAAGAAGAATCAAAGGTAAGTTTGATGAATTATTAAAAATAAGAAAATTTAGAGAATCTATTCCTGATTGGATTGATGAAGTTGGTGTACAAGAATTGGGTGAAGAAGTTTGGACCAAAGAAATAGCTGCTTTAAACAAACAAGCAGAGGTTATCTTACGTACAAATACGTTAAATACAACCAAAGCTCATTTACAAAAACAGTTAGCTTCTGAAGGAATTGACACTGAATTTATCAAAGGCTATGACGATGCTTTAAAATTAGTAGAAAGAGCGAATGTTTTTAAAACAGAGGCCTTTAAAAAAGGTTTTTTTGAAGTACAAGATGCTTCTTCTCAATTAGTAGCTGCTTATTTAGACGTAGCACCTGGAATGAAGGTCGTAGACACTTGCGCTGGGGCTGGTGGAAAGACTTTGCACTTAGCTTCTTTAATGAAAAACAAAGGACAGGTTATCGCAATGGATATTTACGAAAGTAAATTGAAAAAACTAAAAATACGTGCGAAAAGAAATGGAGCTCATAATATTGATACTCGTGTAATTGATTCTACCAAAGTAATTAAAAAGTTACAAGGGAAAGCCGATAGAGTTTTAATTGATGCTCCATGTTCTGGTTTAGGAGTAATTAGAAGAAATCCTGATAGTAAATGGAAGTTACAACCTGAATTTTTAGATAAAATTCGTGGTACTCAACAAGAAGTGTTGCAGCAATATTCTAAAATGGTAAAGGCAGGTGGAAAAATGGTATATGCTACTTGTTCGGTATTGCCATCTGAAAATCAACAACAAGTTGAGTTCTTTTTAGCTTCTGATGCGGGGAAAGATTTTAAGTTTGTAAAAGACGAAAAAGTACTATCGCATACATCTGGTTACGACGGATTTTACATGGCTTTATTAGAAAGAAAGTAAGCTATAAAAATAAAATATATTAAAAAAGGCTCGGGATAATATCTCGAGCCTTTCCTTTCAATCAACTATTAAAAACTAACTAATCACTAAACATTACTTGTTAAGTAATTATATGTTTATATGACGACTATTTTCTAATCTCGTTACATTAATTATTAGTCTTTAACATTATTTTAAGAAGCCCTATTATTTATTAGCTAATTACTTTCTTTTTTATGCCTACACTACTCTCTGATTTACAGTCTGTTTTGGATTTTGAGTTATTTATAACTACATTTAACAGTAACTAACTAAAAACTATATTTTATGACAGATTCAAACAAACCCACTACACTTTTTTGGATTATTGGTGTTGCAGCCTTAGTTTGGAATGGACTAGGTGTTATGTCTTACATTGGTCAAGCATATATGACCGATGAAGTCAGAGCCACTTTACCTGAGGCGGAAAGGGCTTTATACGAAAATATTCCTACTTGGGTTACTGCTGCTTTTGCAATTGCCGTTTTTGGTGGATTAATTGGTAGTGCTTTTTTATTAATGAGAAAAAAGTTAGCAAGACCAATGTTTTTACTTTCACTAATAGCTATCGTAGTTCAAATGTCGTATAACTTATTTATGAGTAGAGCGACTGAAGTATATGGACCAGGAAGTATTGTAATGCCTATAATGGTAATTGTTATAGGTGTGTTTTTATTGATGTATTCTAAAAAAACAATAGCGAAAGGTTGGTTGTCATAATACTAAGACAATATAAAACTTTAAAAGCTGTCTTTCATAAGGCAGCTTTTTTTATTCAAAAAGAACAAAAATAAATTCGGCAACACAAGCAGGTTTTTCTTGTCCTTTTATTTCTATTGTGCAATCAAAGGTTAGTTTTTTACCATTCTGAAAATCTTCTATTAGTTTAACAGCACTGATTAAACGTAATTCGCTATTTACAGGCACAGGATTAGGAAAACGAACTTTATTCAATCCGTAGTTTAATCCCATAGTTACACTTTTTACTTCAAATTGTTTAGATATGAGTTCCGACAACATAGAAACGGACATAAATCCGTGTGCTATTGTTGTTTTTGTTGGAGAATATTTAGCTGCTTTTGCTGTGTCGATATGAATCCACTGTTTATCTAATATAGCATTTGCAAAATCATTAATCATTGGTTGTGTTACAGTATACCACTCTCCTACTGGCAATTGTTTTCCTTCTATACTAGAAAGTGCTTCTAAATTTTCAAAAACTAATTTTTTCATGTTTTTTTATTTACCAAATACATCTTTTTTTATACGAGGAAGTTCCAATTTATATTGTACAGCAATTGTTCTTACAATAACAATGATACCTGCAGAAATAACAAATAGCAAATCTTCATTCATTTCTAAAGGAGCTAATAATAAATATACTATTCCTCCTGCTAAACATGCAGATGCATATATTTCTCTATGAAAAATTAACGGAATCTCGTTTGTTAACACATCTCTAATCACTCCTCCCATAACGGCAGATGACATTCCCATAACCAAAGCTACAAACGGATGCAAATTAAAACTGAGTCCTTTTTGAACACCTAATAAGGTAAATACGCTTATACCAATGGTATCGAATAAGAACATTGTTTTTCTTAATGGAGCTATTTTACTTCGAAATAAAAAAGTTGCTGCTACAGCTATTAAAATAGTCCAGATGTAATTGATATCTCCAATCCAGTTTATAGGATGTGCATTAATAAGCACATCTCTTGTCATTCCACCTCCTACAGCAGTCACAAAAGCGATGATAATGACTCCAAAAACATCAAACTTTTTTCTAATCGCTACCAATGCGCCACTAATGGCAAAAGCGAAGGTTCCTGCAATGTCTATGGCGTAAATTACATCCATTTATATTGATATTTCAGAAAATTGTATTTGTAATGTTCTTTCAACTTCAGCTAAACGATTTCTTTCATTTTGAAGAATTAATGCTAATGAAACTCCTCTTTTTCCTGCTCTTGCTGTTCTACCGCTACGGTGTGTATAATATTCTAACTGCTCTGGTAATTGATGATGAATAACAAAAGCTAAGTTTTGAACATCAATTCCTCTGGCTGAAACATCTGTAGACACCAATATTTGTAGGTTTCCATTTTTAAAAGCACGCATTACCTTATCACGTTCTTTTTGTTGCATATCTCCTTCAAGAGCTTCTACCGAAAAACCGTCTTCTTGTAACTCTTTCGTTAGTTTTTGAGCTCCTGCTTTGGTTCTTGAAAAAATGATTCCTCTTTCAGCATGTCTTTTTTCCAAAAACTTAATAATAACTCCTGTTTTTTCAGGAATCGTAGTTGTTACAAACTGATGCGTAATGTTGGCGTTCACCAATACATTTTTATTTACTTCAACTTGTTTTGCAGAAGCATTCATGTATTTTTTTATAATACTTCGAATTTCCTCAGGCATGGTTGCCGAAAACAACCATGTCTTACGAGTACCAGAAGTATATTTTAAAATGCGATTCAATTCTAATTTAAACCCCATACTAAGCATTTCATCAGCCTCATCAAGTACTAAGGTTTTGATATTTTTTAAGTCTACATCACCTCTTTCTATTAAATCAATCAAACGCCCTGGAGTTGCGACAATGATATGTGTCGTTCTTTTTAAATTGTTTATTTGACGCTCTATTTTTTCTCCACCGTACACTGCTTCTACAAAAATTGTATCATCCACATATTTTGTAAATTTAAATAGTTGCTTCTTTATCTGTTGTACCAGTTCTCTTGTAGGCGATAAAATTAACGCTTGAACAGTATCTTTTGAAGTATCTATTTTATGTAAAATAGGTAGACCATAAGCAGCTGTTTTACCTGTTCCTGTTTGTGCTAATCCAATAAAATCTGAATTATTTTCAAGTAAGTAAGGTATGGTTTCTTGTTGTACTTCAGTAGGAGTTGTTATTCCTAACTCTTTCAATCCCTTAACATATTCTTTTCGTACTCCTAATGCGGTAAATGTTGTCATTTTATAAATTTATAAGTGCAAAGATATTGTTTCTTTTACGGTAACAATAAGTTTGTTACTTCTTTCGTAATTCTTTTAGGCTTTTTTGTGTTAGCATCTAACAAACAAAAAGTAGTTTCAGATTTTACTAATAACGTTTCGCCTCTATACATTTCGAAGTGACGTACCGATCTTATCCCTGCTGTTTTTCCAACCCAAGTTCTAAGTGTTACTTCATCTCCTAATACAGCTTGATTTTTATAATCAATTTCATGTCGGATAACAAACCACACATAATCGATGTTCTTAACATTTTTAGAAAGTTCTTTCCAATGAGCATCTGAAATGTTTTGCATCCATTGTACATATACCACATTGTTTACATGGTTGTATTCATCTATTTCTTCTGGAGTTACGATATGCTTTTGTTCAAATAAATTCATATGACAAACTTACAGGATTGATGTTAATTATTACTTAAATCTAACGCTGTTTTTCTTTTGGATGAATAATTCACACTAATTTAGTCAGCATGAATACAATTGCCAACGATCTGGGTACGAAAAGCATTAGTCAACTTATTTTAAAACAAGCCATTCCTGCTTCTATTGGTATTTTAGTCATGTCGATTAATATGATTGTAGATACCATTTTTGTGGGGAGATGGATTGGTGTACTCGCTATTGCAGCAATTACTGTAGTACTCCCCATTGCTTTTTTAATTTCGTCGATTGGTATGGGAGTCGGAATTGGAGGAAGCTCTATAATTTCTAGAGCCTTAGGAGCTAATAAAGAAGATAAAGCCTTTGAAGTTTTTGGGAATCAAATTTCATTAACCATCGCGTTATCTGTTTTATTTGTGCTTGTAGGAACATTTTTCAGCACACCTATTTTAAGGCTTTTTGGAGCCAATGGAAACATTATAGTACCTGCTACTGAGTATTTCGATGTAATTGTTTGGGGTGTTCCGTTTTTGGCTTTTGCTATGATGGGTAATCCTGTTGTTAGAGCAGTTGGCAAACCCAATTATGCGATGCTTACCATGCTCTTCCCTGCCATTGCTAATATTTTCTTAGATGTCATTTTCATTAAGTTTATGAACTTAGGAATGTACGGTGCAGGTTTGGCTACCTCTATTTCGTATGCAGTTAGTGGAATATTTATTCTTTGGTTTTTTATTTCAAAAAAGACTGAATTAAAAATAATTCCCAAATATTTTAAATTGAATTTTTCTATTGTAAAAGAGATTGTTTCTTTAGGCGGTGTAACAGTAGTAAGACAAGGAACCATAAGTATTTTAACTATTGTTTTAAACTACTCTCTTTTTAAATATGGTGGTGAGATTTCAATTGCCATTTATGGTATTATCAATAGGGTTATGTTATTTGCCTTATTTCCTGTTTTAGGAGTTACCCAAGGTTTTTTACCTATTGCAGGATACAATTATGGAGCTAACAATACTGAAAGAGTAAAAGAAACTATAAAAACATCCATCCTTTTTGGCACCGGTATTGCTGTTTTAATTTTTATAATGATCATGTTATTTCCAACTGAATTAGTGGGGGTTTTTACTGAAGATGAAAAGTTATTAAAACTCACTCCTGATGCATTAATTGTAGCTTTTTTAGCAACTCCTGTAATAACTACTCAATTAATCGGATCTGCTTATTTTCAAGCAGCAGGCAAAGCATTACCTGCACTATTGTTAACCCTCTTAAAACAAGGGTTCTTTCTAATTCCTTTAGTGTATATACTTCCTAAATTTTATGGCGTAAATGGTGTTTGGATGTCTTTTCCTATAGCAGATGTTTTATCTACTGCGCTTACCTATGTTTATTTGAAAAGAGAAGTGAGATTGCACCTAAATTAATCTAAAACACTTTCTCCATTTAAGTTCGTGGTTAACACATCACTCATATAATTAAAAAACGGACGTAACGCTTTAAAAGCATCATTTACCTTTGTTAAAAAGTCTGGAGCTAACACTTCTTTATCAGAAAAACGTTGAATAGCGATGTAGCCTTTTTTACGAATCAAATCGATATCTGGATGTTCCTTATCAAACCCTTTAGGAGCAGTTTTAAGCTCATCTCCTTCTAGTTTACCTCCAAAATGTTGTACGTAGTTCTTTTCTTTTAAAATCTCTCTAATTTCAGAAGCGTCTACTTCAAACTCTTTACGAATACGTAAAAGATCTTCTTTATTTGGTTCCCAGAATCCACCAGCTACAAAACTATCTCCTGGAGAAACATGCAAATAATACCCTCCTCTTAATGCTGGCTTCTTTCTATGAAAAGAACCTCCAAAATGTGTTTTATAAGGCGTTTTATCTTTTGAAAAACGCACATCTCTGTAAATTCTAAACAACTTAAATTTATCAATCTCATCATGTTTATTTAAGTTTTCTTCAATCTTCTTATAAATAGCTTTTGCATTATTTTGAGCTGCTGTAAATTGTGCTTTATGCTCAGTAAACCATTCACGATTATTATTTTCTTTTAAGTCCTTTAAGAATTGAAATGTTTGTTTTTCTAGTTGCATCGTAAGTAAGCGTTTTAGAATTTCTAAGGTACAAAAAAACTCCACTAGATTTTAGTGGAGTTTAAGCTTTATAAAGTAAAAATTATACGTTAAATCTAAAGTGCATAATATCACCGTCTTTCACGATATACTCCTTACCTTCTACTCTCATTTTACCAGCTTCTTTTACCTTAGCTTCACTACCGAATGATACATAATCATCATAACTAATAGTCTCAGCGCGGATAAACCCTTTTTCAAAGTCTGTATGAATAACTCCTGCCGCTTGTGGTGCAGTTGCTCCTACCGGAATAGTCCAAGCTCTTACTTCTTTTACACCTGCAGTAAAGTACGTTTGTAAGTTTAGTAATTTATAAGCCGAACGAACCAAACGAGAAACTCCTGCTTCTTCTAATCCGATATCAGCTAAGAACATTTGACGTTCTTCATAATCGTCTAACTCTGTAATGTCAGCTTCCGTACCTACTGCTAATACAATAACTTCAGCATTTTCGTGTGCTACAGCTTCCTTAACTTTATCAACATATGCATTTCCTGAAACAGCTGAATCTTCATCAACGTTACACACGTATAAAACTGGTTTTGCTGTAATAAACTGTAGTGGTTTTACAAATTCTTCTTCTTTTTCTGTAAACTCAATAGAGCGAATAGATTTTCCTTCTAACAAAGTAGCTTCTACTTTCAATAAAATTTCTAATTCTACCTGAGCTTCTTTATTACCTGTTTTAGCAGTTCTTTTTACACGCTCTAAACGTTTTTGAACAGTCTCTAAATCTTTTAATTGAAGCTCAATATCAATAGTTTCCTTATCACGAATAGGATCTACTGAACCGTCTACATGCACAATATTATCATTATCAAAACAACGCAATACATGCAAAATAGCATCTGTTTCACGAATATTAGCCAAAAACTGATTCCCTAAACCTTCTCCTTTACTAGCTCCTTTTACTAAACCAGCAATATCCACAATCTCTACTGTTGCAGGCAGCACTCTTTCAGGATTTACTAGTTCTTCTAGCTTTTCTAAACGAGTATCCGGTACGTTTACTACTCCTAAGTTTGGTTCAATGGTACAAAACGGAAAGTTTGCACTCTGCGCTTTTGCATTAGATAAACAGTTAAATAAGGTTGATTTCCCTACGTTTGGTAATCCTACAATTCCAGCTTTCATTCTATTGTTTTATTGAAATTTTGCGAGTGCAAATATAGTGCTTTGCTTTCTAAAACTTTCAATTATTTAC
>NZ_JBLWTZ010000028.1:0-29574 GCF_048269885.1 Tenacibaculum sp.
AAAAGGACAGCATAAACGAGTGCAGAAAGACTTCTTACAAAAAGGTTAGACATATTTTAAAGGTCTTCAAAGAGCAGCAAATATAAATCTTTTGTGTTATTATTACCATAACTCAAAAAATTATCATCTTCAACTTCAAACGTATAATTCTTAATAGAACTAATGTTGGTTGGTATGTTACCGCTAAAATGTGTTTTAATACCCGTTAATCCTTCTCCTGTATTTTTTACTAGCTGACTCGTCGTAGCATATACAATAAAATGTTTAGAGAGAGAGGCTAGTTTATGACTGCCTAACTGATTAGAAGAAAATAAAATTTCTCCTTTGTCGGCAATCAAATGTTCACAAGAAGTAAAAAAAGGGACAGAATCAGAGGAATGGTTTTGTACAGAAATATCAATTTTTTCAGTAATTTTTAATAAATCATAATCCGTACAAGTAATTGTATGCCAATTGTTTTCTTGCAAGATGTTTTTTAAATGATTGCTTACTTCGTTTATTGATGTAGAGTATAAAAATTTTCCTCCTTTATTAATAAAATGATGCACAAAAGAATCATCTAAAGACAAATGAACTTCTTGTTCGTTGACTTTTTTTTCTTTAGATGATTCTTGATATGTTTTAAATAATTTTTTAAAAAAATTCATTTAAATAAAAACTATTCTTCTGTTGTAATTTCAGGCTTTTCTTCCTTTCCAAATGGTCTGTCTCCAAAGATTTTTATTAAATCATCTTTAAAGATAACTTCTTTTTCCAGTAATAAATCAGCAAGTTCTGTTAATTTATCCCTGTTCTTGTCAAGTATTTCAATAGCCCTTTTGTATTGAGTTTCTATTATTTCAGAAATTTCTTCATCAATCTTTTTAGCAGTGGCATCACTATAAGGTTTCACAAAGGCATCATTACCAGAAGAATCGTAATAGGTAACGTTACCTACTTTGTCATTCAAACCATAAACAGTTACCATAGCTCGCGCTTGTTTAGTAACTTTTTCTAAATCACTTAACGCTCCTGTTGAAATTTTATTGAAAATTAATTTTTCAGCAGCCCTACCTCCCATGGTAGCACACATTTCATCAAGCATTTGTTCTGTTTGAACAATTTTTCTTTCTTCAGGAAGATACCAAGCAGCTCCTAAAGATTGACCGCGAGGCACAATTGTTACTTTTACTAACGGAGCAGCGTGTTCTAACATCCAACTAACAGTTGCGTGACCCGCTTCATGAAAAGCAATTACTTTCTTTTCTTTAGGCGTTATTACCTTGTTTTTCTTCTCTAACCCGCCTACAATTCTATCAACAGCGTCTAAGAAATCTTGATGCTCAATAGCTTCTTTACCCTTTCTAGCAGCAATTAAAGCAGCTTCATTACATAGGTTAGCAATATCAGCACCAGAGAAACCAGGTGTTTGTTGTGCTAAGAATTCTAAATCGGCATTTGCAGCTAATTTTAACGGCTTGATGTGAACTTCAAAAATTTCTCGACGTTCGTGTAAATCTGGTAAATCAACATAAATTTGACGGTCAAAACGTCCAGCACGCATTAAAGCTTTATCTAACACGTCTGCACGGTTCGTTGCTGCTAACACAATAACATTGGTATCAGTACCAAAACCATCCATTTCTGTTAATAATTGGTTTAATGTGTTTTCACGTTCATCATTACCACCAGTCATACTGTTCTTACCTCTAGCACGTCCAATAGCATCAATTTCATCAATAAAAATGATAGAAGGAGATTTTTGTTGAGCTTGTTTAAACAAGTCACGTACACGAGAAGCACCAACTCCAACAAACATTTCAACAAAATCTGAACCAGATAAAGAGAAGAAAGGTACCCCAGCTTCACCAGCAACAGCTTTTGCTAATAAAGTTTTTCCTGTTCCAGGAGGCCCTACTAATAAAGCTCCTTTAGGTATTTTACCTCCTAATTTAGTGTATTTTTCTGGACTTTTTAAGAAGTCAACAATTTCTTGTACTTCTTCTTTAGCGCCTTCTAAACCAGCTACATTTTTAAAGGTCGTTTTAACCTTAGTGTTTTCGTCAAAAAGCTTGGCTTTAGATTTACCAATGTTAAAAATTTGACCTCCAGCACCACCACCTCCAGCAGCTCCAGACATTCTTCTCATGAAGAAAAGCCAAATAACAATTAATAAAATAAAAGGTAGAAAGCTAATGATGGTATCCATCATACTAGTTCTTTCTACATTTACTTTGTCAAAGTCTAGGTTCTTTTCTTCTTTTTCCTTGTTGATTTCATTTTCAAAATTTTGTAAATCACCAAAGTTATAGGTGTAAAGAGGAGATCCCTTTCTGTAAAATGGAGAATCTGCTAATTTTTTATGTTGCTCTTTTTTCTCAGCCTCAGGCTTTAAAAATATTTGAGCAACATTGTTGTTTTCTACAACGATTTCTTTAATATCGTTTGCTTGAAGAATTTCAGTAAACTCGTTTTTTGTAATATTACGAGAACCTAAGTTACCAGAATTAAAAAAGCTTAATCCTAGTAAAATTACAATTATTGGTATGTATAGCCAAAATGAATTGAAACTAAATTTTGGCGCGTTTTTTTTATTATCACTCATAAAAAGGTGTATAAAATGTTAGCAATTATGCAGGGTTGATTTCTGTAATTTTTGCATCTCCCCAAAGACTTTCAATGTCGTAAAATTCACGAACTTGTTTTTGAAAGATATGTACAACAACATTTACGTAATCCATAAGAACCCATTCAGAGTTTCCTTGCCCTTCCACATGCCAAGGTTTGTCTTTAAGTTCTTTACTTACTATTTTTTGTACAGAGCCTGAAATGGCGTTAACTTGTGTGTTCGAATTAGCAGAACAAACTACAAAATAATCACAAACAGTGTTTTCTATCTCTCTTAAATCTAGTAATTGGATATCCTCTCCTTTTACATCATCAATCCCTTTAATAATCACAGCTAAAAGATCGTCTGTGTTTGTTTGTTTTATTGTCATTAAAAAAAATTAAGTTTTAGCAAAGTTATTATTTTTTTGCGAGTAATTTATGTAATATTGATACTTGTTTTACACGCTAAATGCATATGAAAATAATCAAACTTAATGCCATCGACTCTACCAACACCTTTTTGAAGAATATGGTGTCAAAAGTGGTAGCTGATGATTTTACAGTTGTAGTTGCTAAAACCCAAACTAAAGGTAGGGGGCAAATGAATTCTGAATGGGTTGTTGAAGAAGGAAAAAATCTCACTTTTAGTGTGTTTTCTAGGTTTACAGACTTAGATGTTGAAAAACATAAGTATTTAAACTTTAGTGTTTCGTTAAGTGTTTTTGAAGTTTTAAAAGAACTAGGTTTACCAAATTTGGCAATAAAATGGCCTAACGACATTCTGTCAGGAAATAAAAAGCTGGGAGGCATATTAATTGAAAATACATTAAAAGGTAGTAAAATAGTGTCGTCAGTAATAGGAGTTGGAATAAATGTAAACCAAGACTCATTTTCTAAAAACTTACCGAATGCTTCTTCTGTAAAAAATATCTTAGGAAAAGAATTTGATTTGGATATATTGTTAGAAAGTACTTTGAAGAAGCTAGAAGATTACTTTACGCTTTTAGAAAAAAAAGAATATGAATTATTAGAAGAAGCTTACTTAAAGTATTTGTACAAAAAAAATGTTCCAACAATGTTTAAAAAAGGTCAGAACATTTTATTTATGGGTAAAATTATAGGAGTATCTAAAAATGGAAACCTCCAAATAGAATTAGCAGATGAAACTATTCAAGAATTTGGCTTAAAAGAAGTTTCGTTTGCTACTTTATAACTTTTCTAAATTTTCAGTTAACGTACCGATAAACTTTGTTAATGGGGCTTTAACCATCATTGCCATCATAGCGTTAAATTCACCGTCGAATTTTAAAGTAGCTTGACTTTCATGATCATTAACTTCAGTTATGTCAGCAGCTAATGTAAAAGGTAATTTACTACTTGCAGCGCCTAAGGTAACATTAGAGTATTCAGTTTTTTCTTTCATGATTAACCGAATTTCTGGCATCCCTTTTAAACCAAAAATAAAGCTATCACCATCAATCTCAAATTTTTGCGTGTTTTCAGGCATTAGTTGTTCAAAGTTTTCTAACTTGGTTAGAAATTCAAATAAATCTTTAGATGATTTTTTTACAGTAACGGTATTTCCTTCTATATTCATTATTGTGCTGTTATTTATCGTTTTGGTTCCACTCACTAGGGGCAATTCTCCAATCCTCTAAAGTTCGAAGTTCCTCGCTAGTAATATATTTACTATCTAGAGCTTGCTCTAACAAATGTTCATAATTACTTAAAGTAGTTAGTTCTACTTTGTCATTTTTAAAATTCTCTGTGGCTATGTTAAATCCATAAGAAAAAATAGCAATCATTCCTTTTACATTGGCATGTGCTTCTTTCAATGCTTTTACAGCATTTAAACTACTTTTTCCAGTACTAATTAAATCCTCAATTACTACAACATTTTGACCACTTTCTATATGTCCTTCAATTTGGTTTTGTCGACCGTGCTTTTTAGGTTCGGGTCTAACATATACAAAAGGCACTCCTAGCTCTTGCGCAACGAGTATACCAATTGCAATAGCACCAGTAGCAACCCCTGCTATAACATCAGGTTTGCCATGTTTCTCTTCTACTAGTTTGGCAATCTCTTGTTTTAAAAAATTTCTAACAGGAGGGTACGACAACGTGATTCTGTTATCACAGTAAATAGGTGACTTCCAACCAGAAGCCCATGTGAAAGGTGCTTGGGGACTTAATTTTATAGCCTTAATTTGCAAAAGAAGCTCGGCAGTTTTTTTTGCTGTATCTTTGTTAAAATCCATAGCGCAAATGTATAAAGTTTTTGTTAATGATAAACCAATAATCTTTACAACTTCACTTAAAAATGAAGAAGATTTTTCAGTTTATATCTACAAAAATACAATTATTGAAGAACTTATTTACAAGTTAAAAGTAGGTAAGTTAAACGGTGTTTACATCTATTCTAATAATTTAATGGAAGATTGGAAAGACTTTAAAATTAAGTTTAAAATAATAACTGCTGCTGGAGGATTGGTTTTAAACGAAAGTAAAAAAGTGCTGTTTATTTATAGAGGAAATAAATGGGATTTGCCCAAAGGACGTGTTGAGGAAGGAGAAAACTTGATGGAAACAGCCATAAGAGAAGTAGAGGAAGAATGTGGCATTGAAAAACTTATTATTAGTAGAGAACTTCTTATTACCTATCATTTATTTATGCAGCAAAACGAATATCGTTTGAAAGAAACACATTGGTATTTAATGTTTTCTAATTATGAGGGAAGTTTAACTCCTCAATTAGAAGAAGGTATTACTAAAGCCGAGTTTAAAGCCGAGGAAGAAACTAATAAAGCATTACAAAATACATTTGCAAACATAATAATGGTGTACAAATCTTATGTAAACAACACCAATTAATGACACTCTGTCATAAAAAATACGCTAATTGATACCTTTTTCTGTCAAAATATAAGTAAAAAACCAATGGCATACACTTTGACTAATACTACTCGTAAAATTGAATTTAAAACTTTTAAAAAAGATAAATAAAGATTATGAGTAAAATTATAGGTATAGATTTAGGTACTACGAACTCATGTGTTTCTGTAATGGAAGGTAATGAGCCAGTAGTAATTCCAAATGCAGAAGGAAAAAGAACAACCCCTTCTATAGTTGCATTTGTTGAAGGAGGTGAGCGTAAAGTAGGAGATCCTGCAAAGCGTCAAGCAGTAACAAACCCAACTAAAACAGTTTATTCTATTAAACGTTTTATGGGGAATAAATATTCTGAGTCTCAAAAAGAGGCAGATAGAGTTCCTTATGAGGTAGTAAAAGGAGATAACGATACACCAAGAGTTAAAATTGATGATCGTATGTATACGCCTCAAGAAATTTCTGCAATGATATTACAGAAAATGAAGAAAACTGCTGAAGACTACTTAGGTCAGGGAGTTTCTGAAGCGGTAATTACAGTACCAGCATATTTTAACGATGCTCAACGTCAGGCAACTAAAGAAGCAGGTGAAATTGCTGGATTAAAAGTTCGTCGTATTATTAACGAGCCTACAGCAGCTGCCTTAGCTTATGGATTAGATAAAGCAAATGATGATAAGAAAATCGTAGTATTTGACTTTGGTGGAGGTACACACGATGTTTCTATCTTAGAATTAGGAGATGGAGTATTTGAAGTATTAGCTACTGATGGAGATACACATTTAGGAGGGGATGATGTAGATGAAAAAATCATTAACTGGTTGGCAGAAGAATTCAATGCTGAAGAGAATATGGATTTACGTAAAGATCCTATGGCATTACAACGTTTAAAAGAGGCTGCAGAAAAAGCAAAGATTGAATTGTCAAGTACAACGTCTACAGAAATTAACTTACCATACATTACTGCTACAGCTAGTGGTCCAAAACACTTGGTAAGAACATTAAGTAGAGCTAAGTTTGAGCAATTAATCGACGATTTAGTAAAAAGAACAATCGAGCCTTGTCAAACAGCGTTAAAAAATGCGGATTTATCAACTTCTGATATTGATGAAATTATCTTAGTAGGAGGTTCAACTCGTATTCCTGCAATTCAAGAAGCAGTAGAAAAGTTCTTTGGTAAAGCACCTAGTAAAGGAGTAAACCCAGATGAGGTTGTATCTTTAGGAGCGGCAATTCAAGGAGGAGTGTTAACAGGTGATGTAAAAGACGTATTATTATTAGACGTAACACCATTATCATTAGGAATTGAAACTATGGGTAATGTATTTACAAAATTAATCGATGCAAATACAACCATTCCAACCAAAAAGTCGCAAGTATTCTCTACAGCAGTAGATAACCAACCATCGGTAGATATTCACGTATTACAAGGTGAAAGAGCGATGGCAGCAGATAATAAAACAATTGGTCGTTTTCAATTAACGGATATTCCACCAGCACCAAGAGGAGTTCCTCAAATTGAAGTAACTTTTGATATCGATGCAAATGGAATCATCAATGTATCTGCAGCTGATAAAGCAACAGGAAAATCACAAAACATCCGTATTGAAGCTTCTTCTGGATTAACAGATGAAGAAATCGAAAAGATGAAAGCTGATGCTGAAGCAAATGCTGAAGCAGATAAGCAAGCCAAAGAAACTGCAGACAAAGTTAATGGAGCTGACTCTATGATTTTCCAAACAGAAAAGCAATTAAAAGAGTTTGGAGATAAATTATCAGCAGATAAAAAAGAACCTATTGAAGCTGCTTTAGAAGAATTAAAGAAAGCTCATGAATCTAAAGACCTTGCAGCTATTGATGCTGCCATGGAAAAGATTAATGAAGCATGGAAAGTTGCTTCTGAAGAAATGTACAAAGCGCAACAAGATGCACAAGCAAACGGAGCTGGTGCGCAGGGTGGTGCTGATGCAGGTGCTTCATCAGAAAGTGGAGATAATGTAGAAGATGTTGACTTTGAAGAAGTGAAGTAATTTCTTAGATATTTAAATTATTAAAAGCTCGCCTATTGGCGAGCTTTTTTACTTTTAACAAGGTTGTATGATTTCTTTTAGAAAGAAAAAGAAACGTTTCAGAAAATAATAAAACCCTTTCAGCAAGTTTTTCAGTGTATTTGTTACTCCGCCTATACTTTTACCCACAAATAAGGGAAAAGCACTTTTATAGAAGTGCAAAAAATAAAAATTAGAAAAACGTAACACATGAGAAAAAAAGTTACCATGTATGCAGGCGCAATACTTTTTGTACTTGCAAGTATCACAGGTTGTGATAAAGATGAAGAAATTATTCCAGCAGTATTTTCTATTGATGAGATAGAAAAAGACTTCGGAACAGTGGAAGTGGAACAATCTGTAAGTTATTCATTTGAAGTAACAAATGAAGGGGGAGCAGATTTAGAAATTGATGAATTTGTTATAAAAGGAGCCAATGCAGCAGATTTTTCTACAAGTGCAGTACCTAAAGTAATTAGAAAAGAAGAGACTTACAGCTTTGAAATTACTTTTGCTCCTTTAACAACAGGAAATAAAGAAGCGGTTTTAGAAGTTGTGACTAACATTGGTAAAAAAGAAGTAACAGTAACAGGTGTTGCAGTGCCAAAACCACTGCCAACTGTTGACTTGAGTGTAACAACCTTATCGTTTGGAGATGTAGAAATTATGCAAACAAATGATGTTACATTCACCATAACAAATAGTGGAGATGCCGATTTAGAAATTACTGCTTTTGAGGTAAAAGGAACAAATGCTGCTGATTTTTCAACTACAGCAACCGTAGAAACCTTAGCTGTAGGAGGAACAAAAACGGTTTCGGTAATATTTGCTCCAACAACAGAAGGGGATAAAATAGCTAGTTTAGAAGTAACAACAAATGTTGGTGTAAAAGTTATAGCGTTAGCTGGTAAAGGTACAGCAGTAGCAGCACCAGTAATGACGTTTAGTGAGTCACCAATAGCCTTTGGTACTGTTGAAGTTGGACAAGAAGTATCAAAGAATATAACCATTAGTAATACAGGAAATGCTGACTTGGAAATCACAAATGTGAATATAGTAGGAGGCAGTACATCGTCATCTTTTTCGGTAGTTGGAGGAACAAGTTCCTTAGTAAGGACTATTGCTTCTGGAAGTACATATACTTTTGAAGTTAAGTTTAGCCCAAGTTCAGATGGGTTTGCCTCAGGGTCTATTAGACTTTTTAATAACTCTAATAACGATGATGTGTTTTTAGGAATGAATGGAACAGGAACAGCACCAGCGCAACCAGCCATTGCTTTTAGCGAAACAGGGTTGGATTTTGGTGATGTAACAGTAGGAAACTCTGGAAATGATTTAACTTTTGAAGTTCAAAATAATGGTCAAGGAAATTTAGAAGTAGGCGATATTAGTGTGAGTGGAGCTAATGCTGCTGATTTTACTTTTGTTAATGTATCTGCACCTCAATCTATCGCACCTAATAGTTCTTATGTGGTAACAGTACGTTTTACACCACAGTCTGAAGGACAAAAATATGCAACGATACTTGTAGAAAGTAATGACCCTACAAAACCAAGATATGCTATTGTTATTACTGGTAAGGGTTTACAAGTCGTAACAGGTAATATTGTAAATATACCAGATGCTAATTTTAAAACGGCTTTAGTTACTAATAACGCTATTAATACTAATGGTGATTCTGAAATTCAGGATTCAGAAGCACAAGCTTACACAGGTGTTATTCGTGTTGATGGACTTAATATAGCTGATGTAACAGGTTTAGAGGCTTTTGTAAATATTTCAGAATTTCATGCAATGAACAACGCTTTAACGAGTATAGATTTGAGCCAAAACACAGTTATTGTAAGATTATCGTTAAAAAATAATAACTTAACTTCATTAGATCTTTCATCTAATACTGCTTTGCAAACAATATTAATTCAGCAGAATAATATAAGCTCAATCGATTTAACAAACCACTCCAATTTAGGTAACTTTCAATGTGGTGATAATAATATTTCAACCTTATTGTTGCCAACAACTGCAAATAGTTTAAAAACTTTATACTTAGAGCACAATCAAATTAGTTCGTTAGATGTTGCTATGTATCCAGATTTAAGAACTTTGGTTGTTTACAATAACAAGTTAACAAGTATAGATATTTCTGCTAACTCAAAAGTTAATAGTTTACATGCTAGAAATAACAGCCTTACTAGTTTAAATGTTGCAAATGGTAACAATGTAAATTTTCTTTACATGGTTGCAGATGGAAATCCTAATTTACCATGTATACAGCACGACGCTGGGTTTGATCCTCTATATCCACCAAATACGCCAGCACATCAATGGACTAAACCTGTTGGTGCTAGTTGGAGTACAACCGCATGTCAATAAAAAATAGTCCCTTTAAATAGTAATTCAAGAAAGTTACCTGTGTAAAAGCAGGTGGCTTTTTAATAGCAAAACAATAATAGAGATGAAAAAATATACAACATTACTTTGTTTATTCTTCGCTAGTTTTTTGTTTCACCAAACGGCAAATGCTCAGTTTGGTGGCATGTTGAAGAAAGCGAAGCAAAAAATAACTAAAAAAGTTGAAGAGAAAGCTTCTTCAGCAATAGAAGAGTCGACTACAAGTTCAAATACCAGTTCAACGTCTAATGCTAATGAGTATTCTGATGAAGAGTTTAAAAAAGAGTTAGCTAAAAAGTACCCCAATGATAAAGAAAAGCAAGATTTTTATTTTAAAAAGTACAAAGAGTATCAACAAAAGCAAGCAGCAGAAAAAGAGGCTTTGTTAGCTAAAGAAAATAGTAAGGGAAAGGTAGTGAGTGAAATTCCTTCACCCATAGAAAGTAGTGAAGAGAATAAGTTTAAAGACAATCAAGTTTACGTATTAAACAGAACAAAGTTTAAAAAAATACCTGCTTATAATGGTGGTTTTTCCGATAAAATGGAATTATCTGGGTACTACCATTTATCACAATACTTTGTTAGAAATCCATCAAGTCACTTCGATAGTAACCCAGGAGATATTTATGAAGGATTTTCTATAGAATATAATCCCGTAACATACCAATTAAACGCGTTTTTTTCTCCAGAACAAAAAAGATATGGTGTAGTGCCAAAACATTATAGAAAATCTGCGGATAAAGGAAATATTCAATTTCAATTTGGTATGGGAGGAGGACCTGAATGGACTAATGCAAATGTACTTTTATTAGAGCCAGGTGTATTATTAATTGGTGCTGAAGTATATCATAAAAACGACAATGAAGGTCATAAGTGGATGAACAATGCACAACCAAAGCAGTTTGTAATTGCTGCAAAAGATCCTGAAAAGATTAAAAAGTATTACAAAAACGTTCAATTAACTGAACAAACAACTTTTAGCCTTTTTGAAGAATTACGTAACGATTCGGAAAGAGATGCATTAGCTAAAGTAAAAATGCCAGCTAAAGGGAACTTAAACAGTAGCTTGATAGGAATTGCTACCAAAGGTTTAACTGCTTATTACAGCAAAACCAGTATGAAGAACTTAAAGCAATATGTTACTTCGAATAGATGGTCAATAGTAAAGCACAAAGTATCAGGAATTCCTTTGTACCAATGGGCAGTAGGAGCTGTTGTTCAGAAAAATTCTGACGGACAGTGTATGCTGCAACAGTTTATTTTACGAAGAGATTACAGAGGAGGAGGAAACTACGGTGAAGCTTATTTTAACGGCATAAGCCGAACAGGAGGTGCTCCTTATGGAGCTTATTGTAAATGTGACATAAAATAAACTCCCTATTGTGCATTTGAGTGATTTTTTCTTGTTGTAAAGAAGAAAAATTGTATCGAAAATTAAATTAATACAAAAACTTTTATCCTTGATGCAAATTGCACTCACTTAAATAGTACAACTCGTTGGAATTGATAGCGTTTTTTCAAGGCATACAACAGGTTTAACAAAATATATAAAATGAAAACAAGAAATAAATTATTAATGCTAGTACTCTTATTGGTACTAGGATTTACTTCTTGCTCTAAAGAAGAGCAAGCCCCAGCACAAGAAATTTATAATAATACTATGAATTTTGGGCAGGATGAATATGGAATTCAGCAAGTAAATATAAGCTATAATCTTCATGGTGATATTGCAATAGGATTGCATTCATTAACAAAAGATCAATCAGCTCAACTACCAGCAGGCTCTGGCGCCAAAATGGAATTTGAAGGAATTAAACAAGTTGATATTTCAATGGACGCAGATTACTATATTGAAATGCCTGAGTCTCATTATTATTTAGGTGCAGTAAATGGTTTTCAACTTTTAAGGTCAACTAATGTTGACAGTAAAAGAGCTGTTGAGGGATATGTTAAAGTTATTGAACTAACTGCCGATAACATTCAATTAAAATATGCATACAAAAGACTAGATGGTGTTGTGTTTGAAGGAGCATATAGTGGACTGTATACAGAAGATTAAAAAAAGAATTATAGAAGAATATTCAAAATACAATAAACATAGTGTTATCTTTATTAATGAGGTGTATAAGGTGTTTAGATAGTGACGATAACGTTGTTAGAGAAGCGGAATTTTTATGCTAGATTAAATTGTTTTGCATGATGAAATTTTATGTTAAAAAAAGAAGACTTAAAAAGAAACACACACATACAGTTCATAAATTTTTACTGCTGCCATTATTTTTTAGAGGTAAATTTTATTGGTTAAAAACCGTTAGTATTGAAAAATCATTCAATGGATATAAATTTATTATTATAGGGATTAATTAATGAACTTTAAACTAAAAATAGTTATAAATAAAGGGGGTGTTTTTGCGTATTATTGCAGAGCCACCTTTTTATAGTAGTAGTAAACTTGTGAAAAAAACTATTTACATACTTGTTTTTGTATTTCTTCTCTTTGAGAATGTTTTTTCTCAAGAACCTTTTTATACACAATTTACCTCAGATGATGGTTTGGTCTCTTTAGCTAATTTTAATATTATTCAAGACAAAAACAATTTAGTTTGGGTCGGAGCAGAGCAAGGATTGTTTTACTATAATGGAAAAAAGTTTGTAAAGTTAAAAAATACGATTGCCACTACGAAAAGTATATTCAATTTACAGATTGATGACGAGGGACAAATTTGGTGTTCTACCATTTCAGGACATATCTATAAAGTTGTAGGTAAAGAGTTACGGTTGTTCAAAGACTTTTCTAATGAGCTAAAAGGAACTTTTGCCCATTTAATAGTTATGAAAAACGATGTTTTCTTTATATCTCAAAGGAAAAGTTATCAGATAGATAAAAAAAATGGATCGGTTAAAAAAGACTTACATGCAGAGGTTTCTAAAATAGCAAAATCTGAAAATGGCTTTTTTTACTACAACTTAAAAGAAACAAATAACATAACTCATGTTTATGAAGAAAATGGTGTGCCTGTTTTCAAAAAAATAAAATGGGATCAAGAAAAACTTTCTTTAGATAAAGGGAATTTTCAAATGTTTCAGTGGTTTGATGAGGTGGTAATTCAATTAGAAAAAGATGTTTTCAAAACGATATCAATTAACATACATACCCGAAAAATTAGTACGATAAAACTTCCCCAGAATTTTCAAAAAGCTCAAGTATACAATACCAAGAAGTTTCAAGAAAACTGGCTGTTAACGTCAAAAGGAATTTATAGAACTTTAGAAAAGACAAAAGTTAATGATACCGAACAAATTTTTAAAGATTACCACATCACCGATGTTTTAAAAGATAATGAAAATAATTATTGGTTAACAACGCTTCAGAATGGTGTTTTTGTAGTGCCGAGTTTAGGGATAACAAAGAAGAGTTTTTTAGAAATAAAAGAAGATATTATTTCAATAGAAGCGATAGCTGAAAATCATTTGTTGCTAGGTACACAAAATGGAAATTTAATAGATTACAATACACAAAATAACAAGTATACGGTAACGAGTTTATCGAATCAACGCCCCGTAAATAGAATTAAGTATGATGAAATACTCAATAGAGCATATGTAAGTACCAATGGTACGAGTAGTTATATTTATAACTTGAAGAGTAAAAAAAATACAAATGTAGGTAGTCAGTTTACAACTGCTAAAGGTTTTGCTCAAATAAGTAAAGATTCTCTAGTGTGTTTATCGTATCGACATGCTATTATTTACACCAATTTATCAAAAAATAAAGAGCATATAGTTTTAGAGAATAAAAGACCTATTAGCACTCATTACGATTCTAAAAATAAACTTATTTACGTAACTTATATTGACGGAACGGTAGTTTATAATACAAAACTACAAACCATTCCTGTAAGTTATCAAAACAAGCCCATTATTTTTTCTGAATATACTCAAACTGTTAATGGTAACATATGGGCAACTACAAGAGATAAAATCTTAGGATTAGCAGCTGGAAAAGTTACCGACAGTATTACGTATTCAACAGGATTGTTGCAATCCCAAATAAAAGGAATTTTTGGAAAGGATAATTTTCTATGGATTGTTACTGAAAAAGGGATACAGCGATATGATACAGATAAAAAATTGATAAAAACAATCAATTTAACTGATAAAAGTGCCATTAAGTTTAAACAACCAGTTGTTCAAAATAATCATTTATGGATAGCTGGAAACAATTTTTTATGTAAAGTAGATGTATCTATTCCAAATTTAACGCACTCTAAAACAGTTCCATTGGCTTATATAAGTAATGTTAAAATAGGAGGTAACGAACAAGAAATAAAAACAAAGTATGAGCTACCTTATAAAACCAATGATATTACATTCAATTTTAATGCAAACGGATTTAAAGCTAGTAGTAAAAATGTTTTTCAATACAAGCTTTTAGGTTTCAATACCGAATGGCAAACATCAGAATTGAATGACGATGTTGTTAGGTATATTGGAATTCCATCTGGAAAATATGAGTTTTTACTTAGAACCAAAAGCTTAGATGGAAGTATTGGGAAAGAAAGTAATGGTGTTAAAATTATTGTTCAAAAACCTTTTTGGGAGCATTGGTGGTTCATCGTAACTGTATTTTTTACATCAGTTTTAGGGGTCGTAATGTATTACCGAATTAAGTTACAGTGGAAAGAGAAAGAAGGAGAGCGAGAATTAGAAAAAGTGATTTTAGCTAGTAGAATAAGTAAGTTACGATTAGAGAACTTACGCTCACAAATGAACCCTCATTTCATTTTTAATTCATTAGGCGCAATTCAAGATTATGTAATGAAGAACGAAAAATATTTAGCGAGTGATTACCTGGTTAAATTTTCCCGTTTAATTAGAATGTATTTAAATCATAGTAGGGTTAATGTAATATCGCTAAAAGAAGAACTCAGTTCACTTGAAATTTATATAGCATTAGAGCAATTGCGATTTGAGAATAAATTTAAAGTTCATTTCTTCGTAGATAAGAATGTAAATAAAGAGCAATTTGAAGTTCCACCGTTGTTTTTACAACCGTTTGTAGAAAATGCCATAAAGCATGGACTTGTTCATAAAAAAAAACAAGGAAACCTATGGATAACAATTAAAAAAGAGACTGTTAATTTGTTAATTGTAACTATAGAGGATGATGGTATTGGAAGAAAAAAATCATTTGAAATTAATAAGAAAAGACAAGGACATAAGTCTTTTGCAGTGAATGCCACCCAAGAACGAGTTTCACTGTATAAGAAAGAAAAGCTGTTTGATATTTCAGTAGAGTTTACAGATAAAGTTGATGAAAATAATAAGGCTACTGGAACGGTAGTGACACTAAAAATAAAAAGAATTTAAAAATGAAAGCATTAATAATTGATGATGAGGCAAAAGCACGTAGTGTAATGGAAACGATGCTTACAGAATTCTTTCCTGAAATAAAAAGTGTTATTACAGCCGATAACTTGTTAAATGGAGTAAAAGAAATAAATGAACATACTCCTGACATTGTTTTTTTAGATATTGAAATGCCAGAGTATTCAGGGTTGGAGATTTTAGAGTTTATATCAGAGCCTATTGAATTTCAATTAATTTTTACAACAGCCTACCAGCAATACGCATTAGAAGCATTAAAGTTATCGGCAATAGATTATTTGGTAAAACCTATTGATAGAGAAGAGTTGCGAGTAGCTATAAATAAGGCTAAAGTAAACATAGAGCAGAAAAAGGTCTCAGCACAATTTTCAGAGCTAAAAAAAGCAATTCAATCTTTATCGTCACATAAAATAGCTTTAGAAGTTCCTGGAGAAATTATTTTTGTGTCTCATGAAGATATCTTGTATTTAGAAGCAGATGGTATGTATACAAAGGTACATTTGGCAAATAAAGAAAAGCAGCTTATTTGTAAACCGTTATCATATTTCGAAAATCAACTTCAAAGCAATAACTTATTTTTCAGGTGCCACAGGTCTTACTTAATTAATCTCCATTATTTAGAGAAGTTTATAAAAAAAGATGGAGATTTTTTGTTGATGCAAAATCAAACAACAATACCTATTTCTAAAACAAAAAAACAAGAATTTATAAAGATTATAAAAGAAGTGTTTTAGATTTGCGGTATGCAATTTTACCAAAAAGAAATTCAATTACCAGTATTTAACAGAGGTTACCATTTAATTACAAATATTTTATTAGAAGCGCTACCAGAGCTTAATAAAATTAAAATAGGACAGTTTCAGGCATTTATTAAGCATACATCTGCAAGTTTAACGATTAATGAAAATGCTGATCCAACCGTTCGAATGGATTTCGAATCACATATCAACAAAATGATCCCTGAAAATATGCCGTACTACAAACACGATTATGAAGGAGCAGATGATATGCCAGCACATATTAAAAGTTCTATGTTAGGATGCCAAGTACAAATTCCGATAACCCAAGGAAAGCTCAATGTAGGAACTTGGCAAGGAATTTATATAGGCGAGCACAGAAACTATGGAGGAAGAAGAACTCTTGTATTAACAGCTTTTGGAATTTAAATGAAGTATCATAAATTTAATTTTTACAGAAGTACCTATTGTGAGTTTGAATTGCAAAACATCGATTTTTTTGAGGAGATGAAAGCGCATTTTCAAAGTAAATCAGGTAGCTATTACTACTACACAGAAGAAGGAGTTTTTCGCTATTCAAATCACTGGGGTAGAGTAGCCAATTGCCGATGGAAAATTCAGGGAATAGAAAATTATAAAAATCAAAATTATTATGTAGGGTACGCAAATTGGTCTGATTTTTATCCATTAAACACGACAGATAAGGTGTTTTATTTAGAAGTTGATTACAAAGAGTGTAAGGCAAGTATAAAAAGAGCCCAAAACAATATAGAATACAATCGGTTTTTAATGACCTCAGAGTTTGCACACCAGCGCTTAAAACAAATTCAAACTTTATTTAAAGAGTACAAGTGGGCACGCTATTATGAAGAGGATATTGATATGTTAAGAAAAAAAATAATCAATAAACTCATAACAACAAACAAAACGTTACAACAAGTAAAGTTAGAATTATGAATCTTTGTAGTCTCTATTAATACCAATACTAAACCCAAAGCGCATGTCGCTTTCTCTACCTAATCTGTGAATCGCTACCTTACCAAGTGGAATTTTGCCAAACTCATTATTGGTAATTTCTTCATTGTTTAAAACAAGCTTTCCTTTAAATTGTTTTTTGGTATTGTACTCACTTCTATCTTTTTTGTGCTGATAAATGTTTATAGATAAAATATGATCTTTATCAGTATAACCGCAAAAAATACCATGCGTATCCCAAATAATATAGTCATTACTTTTTTTTAATTCCCTACTAGGTGGGCCTAAAACTTCAACCAAAGTGCTATAATTAGTGGGAAATGTAAGAGGTTTACTATTAATGTGTATTATGTCTGTATCGCATACTATAGTTAAACTCGTTACTTTTTTCTTCTTAAAAAAATTAAACATAACAGTTCCTAATTTGATTAACGGGGGCTGAGCGTAAAACTAAAAAATAAATTTTAACTAACTCCTTTCTCTTTTAGTTAAATTTGCTAATTAGATATAAAATCCTAATAAATAATGAACATACCTCAAACAAGTTTTCCTCGAGTACTAATTATTGGAGGAGGATTTGCAGGATTGGCAGCGGCAAGGGCTTTAGAAAACCAAGAATTACAGGTAGTTTTAATAGATAAACACAATTACCACACTTTTCAACCTTTGCTCTATCAAGTGGCTACAGGTGGGCTGGAGCCCGATAGTATCGCGTTTCCTTTAAGAAAAAGATTTAACGATGTAGAAAACTTTTTCTTTAGGTTGGCAAAAGTTACCCAAATCAATGCTGAGAAAAATTATATTGAAACGACAATAGGGAGCTTAGAGTATGATGAGTTGATTATCGCTACCGGATCAACAACTAATTTCTTTGGAAACACCAATATTCAAAAACACGCTATGGAAATGAAATCAGTTCCGCAAGCATTGAATATTCGCAGTTTGGTTTTAGAAAACTTTGAAGAGGCTTTATTGGTTACCGATTTAGAGAAGCGAAGAGCATTGATGAACTTCGTTATTGTAGGAGGGGGGCCTACAGGAGTTGAACTTGCAGGCGCTTTAGCAGAAATGAAAAAAGGTATTTTACCAAAAGATTATCCAGATTTAGATATTCGACAGATGAAAATAAACCTTATTCAAAGCTCAGGTGAGTTGTTAAAAGGAATGAGTAATAAAGCTTCTGAAAAAGCAGAAGACTTCTTAATAAAGCTTGGGGTAGATGTATGGAAAGATCTTCGGGTGTTAGATTACGATGGAGAAACTGTTACTACAAATGGAGAAGATCATTTTAAAGCGCAGACAGTTATTTGGGCAGCAGGTGTAAAAGGAGCTACTGTTTCGGGTTTACATAAAGAATGTGTAATAGAAAGAGCTAATCGGTTTGCAGTAGATGAATACAGCAAGGTAATTGGATATGATAATATATATGCTATTGGAGATGTAGCGCGTATGGAAACCAAAGACTATGAAAGAGGACACCCAATGATGGCACAACCAGCTATTCAACAAGGACGCTTATTAGGTAAAAATATTTTAGCAAAACTAAAGGGTAAAAAGCAAAAAGCATTCGTGTATAACGATAAAGGTTCTATGGCGACTATTGGAAGAAATAAGGCAGTAGTAGATTTGTCAAGATGGAAGTTTCAAGGGGTTTTTGCATGGTTTATTTGGATGTTTGTGCACTTGTTTTCACTTATCGGGTTTAGAAATAAAGCAGTTGTATTTATGAATTGGGTATACAATTATGTGCGTTTTGATAGAGAAACAAGGCTTATTATTCGCCCGTATAAAAAGAAAAACAAAAACAGTTTTTAAAGAACAAGAAAATGGCAATTACTAGAAATGTTAAATGTCCTAATTGCGGAATTTTTAACAAGAATAGAGATTACTGTAAAAATTGTAATACATTGATTTCTTTTGAAAAAAGACAAGAGCAAAAAGTTATAGCTTATAAAAAAGAAGAACTTAAAAAAGCGAAAGATGACATAGCAAACCCTAATTTGGCAGAACGATTAAAAAAGCATTCATTCTGGTTGTATCGTATCGTTGGTTGGGTTTTGTATTCAGCGTATTTATTAGTCAGTGCCATTGGTGCTTTAATCGCATGGTTTATAGCCATGGTAGCAGCGGGTTAGGATAAGTGCAGAATAAGATACTTACATATTATTTTATAGTTTCAATAGTTATAGGAAGTCTTATTTATACAGCACAAAGGTTAAGTATCAAACTTCCCTCTTTTATTAATAATTACGTAAACGATTTTTTAATAATCCCTATTGTATTAACAGTAAGTCTCTTTGTGTTACAGTGGAGTAGGAGTGATAAAAGTTGGTGTATTTCTTTAGGATTAATACTTTATATATGTGTATTGTATTCCGTGTTATTTGAGTTAATATTGCCTAAATATCATGTAAGGTATACAGCAGATGTATTGGATGTTGTTTTATATTTTGCAGGAGGTTTTGTATTTTTCCTTTTACAAAAAATGAATAGCAATACATGAAAAATCGATTACTAATTTTATCAGATTTATGGGGAATTACAGGCGCTAGTTGGGTTTCTATGTATGTAAACAGGTTGTCTGATAATTTTAAGGTTGTGTTGTATAATAGCTGTGAATTAGCCGAAATGCCTCAAAAATATTTGTTAGAAGCACAACGACATGCTTTTTTCTTAAACGAAGGAATAGAAAAAGCGGTTGAAAACTTAATAAAATTAGAAAAAGAACAGCTTACAGTTTTAGCTTTCAGCATAGGGGGAACCATAGCTTGGAAGGCTTGTTTAAACGGTTTAGATGTTAAAAGTTTTTATGCTATTTCATCAACAAGATTACGTTATGAAACAGAACGCCCAAAAGGGAAAATAGCGCTTTATTACGGAGGAAAAGATGTTTACAAGCCAAGTGAAGACTGGTTTGAAAACATAAAGCTAACGCCTAGTGTCATTCCACAGAAAGCTCATGAAATGTATAAGGAAGAAGATTTTGTGTCTAAACTATGTTTACAAATAAATAAGAGTTATGAAATCGTCTGAAAAAATACCCAATAAAACAGCTATACGGATAAGTAATGCTATTGATTTTATTGAAGGAAATTTAGATAAAAAACTTGTTTTAGAAGAAATAGCAGAAAAGGCATACTTTTCTCCCTATCATTTTCATAGGCTTTTTAAAGCTGTAACTAAAGAAACAGTAAATGATTTTATTACTAGAAAGAAAATAGAAAAGGCAGCTTCTTTTTTACTAAATAAAAAGAGTAAAACGGTTACAGAAGTATCCGAAATAGTAGGTTTTGCAAGTTTGCCATCATTTTCAAGGGCTTTTAAAAAGTTTTACGGAATGAGTCCTGCTGAATTTAAAAAAGGAAGCTCATTTAAATATAGCAAGATTTGTAAAACAGAAAACAAGAATGGAAAAATAGAAACTCGGTTTGAGCAATACATTTGTAACATACAAACAAACTTAAAATGGATGCAAATGAAAGCTAAAATTGAAGTAAAAAAAATACCAACCTTAAAAGTGGCCTATTTAACACATCAAGGAAAACTGGATGCAGTAGAAAAAACTTACCATAAATTGATAAAGTGGGCGTATCCTAAAGGGCTAATGCAGCAGGAAAATTTAAGAATGCTAACGGTATATCACGATAGTCCGAAAATTACCGATGAAGACAAAATAAGAATGAGTGTTTGTTTAATTTTAAATTCAGAGGTAAAAACTGAAGGAGAAGTAAGTGTAAAAGAAATACCCGAAGCAAAATGTATAGTATCTCGTTTAGAAATTACTCCGTCAGAATTTCAACAAGCCTGGGAAAGTAGTTTTGTGTGGATGAGTGAACATGGTTTTAAAAAAAATGACCAAGATCCGTATGAGATTTTTTACAATAACCCTAATGAACACCCAGAAGGGAAATGTATTGTAGATATTTGTATCCCTGTGGAGTAGAAAGTTATTGTAGTACTATTGATATATGTTGCATAGAGTCTTTTAGGATACTATGCAACACCTCAATTTTATAAGACCGTTTTATCTAGTCGGCTAACGATTCGGGTTAAATGCCGAGTAAGCTATCACTATTATTCTTTATGATAATTCTTTTAGAGGAGTGTTAGGTTTTGAAGACAGCATGCTTCTAACAATAAAATAACTAGCCAATCCACAAGCTATACCTGTAATTACAGCAGGAAAAATAGTATCATCACCTATTCCAACTGTAGAGGCAAATATTACAATACCCAAAATTTCTGCTCCAAACCAAGAGCCTATCATTATACCTTTCCACTTTTTAGGGCTTTCTCCTTTTTCTTCTGCTAATTCAGCTATTTTTTTACCTAAAAAAACGATTGCTAATATTTCTAACATGCTTTTGTTTTTGATTAAATTTTTCTTTTCAATTTTATTTACTGTATACCGTTAATATATATAACAAAGATTACTATGCATTCTTTAATAATAAATAAGAAAGAATATAAGAGCAATTTTTAGTGTGCCAAAGATAAAAAAATAACCATAAAAAGACCGTTGATTCTTTTGGAATGAAATGTCAAGTCTATTAAGGGTATCCTTTTGTTTATAGGAAATAGGAACATTCTAAACCCAAAATATATTTTAAGAGCACGATAAATTTAATGATTATTTTGTGTGCTTAGAGTTGAGCTTAATTAAGTCTGTTTTTTGCGTATTTGAACCTTAATAGAAAAATATTAAAAAAAAAACATTATTTTAAAGTCCTTAAAAATTCTTTCGCGAGAAAATAGACATAAACCTTGAGTGTCTATAAATATGTTCAAGGATTTAATCAATTTAATTAAATCATTATATTATTATGAAAAAACAAATTTTAAACTTGGGAAAAAGATTAAACAAAGAAGATCAACAAGAGATTAGAGGGGGGAGAATGTTTTACGATTGCAACGATTTTTGCCGTTCTAGTTGGAGAGATAGAGATTTCTACATTCAAGATCAAATGGAAAAATACGGTTTAGATTGGTCTCACTGTGTTTGTTAATATTTAATAAGGTATTTAGTATATTAAAGGAAAAAAGTCACCGTTTTAAAGCGGTGACTTTTTAATTTTTAATAGTATGATTAGTAGTTTACATAATCAACAATTTCTAATCCATAACCAATCATTCCTACGCGTTTGGTTTGTTTGGTGTTAGAAACCAAGCGTAGTTTATGAATGTGTAAGTCGTGTAAAATTTGGGCGCCAATACCAAAGTCTTTGTTATCCATCACGACATTAGGAGCTTTCATTTCTCCTTTAGTTTGGTTTTCTTTTAAAATACGAAGCCTGTTTAATAAGTTTAGCGCTTGCATTTGTTGATTAATAAACAAGATAGCACCTCTACCTTCATCATTAACCACCTTAAACATTTGGTCTAATTTTTTATCGGCATTATTAGTTAAGGTTCCTAAAATATCATTGTTTACCAAAGTCGAGTTTACACGAGTTAAAATAGGTTCATTCTTACTCCAAGTCCCTTTGGTCAAAGCAATATGTACTTGATTATTGGTAGTTTGTTGGTAAGCACGAAGACGAAAATCACCAAAACGAGTTTGAATATTGAAGTCTTCTTTCTTTTCAATTAACGAATCGTGTTCCATTCGATATGCCACTAAATCTTCAATAGAAACAATTTTTAAGTCGAATTTTTTAGCAACTTTCATTAGTTGAGGCAAGCGTGCCATGGTACCATCTTCATTCATAATCTCAACGATAACACCTGCAGGTTCTAACCCTGCTAAACGTGCAAAATCAATAGCAGCTTCAGTGTGTCCAGTTCTACGCAATACTCCACCATTTTTAGCTTTTAAAGGAAAAATATGACCAGGTCTGGCTAAGTCAAAAGGCTTGGTATCTGGGGTAATTAGGGCTTGTACAGTTTTTGCTCTATCAGAAGCAGAAATACCCGTAGTAACCCCATTTCCACGTAAGTCTACCGATACGGTAAACGCGGTTTCCATTGGGTCGGTGTTATTGCTAACCATCATTCCTAACTCTAATTCTTTACAGCGAGTTTCAGTTAGGGGGGTACAAATTAATCCGCGGCCATGGGTTGCCATGAAGTTAATCATTTCAGGGGTAATTTTTTCAGCAGCAGCTAAAAAATCACCTTCATTCTCACGATCTTCATCATCAACTACGATAATAACTTTACCGTTTTTAATATCTTCTATAGCTTCTTCAATTGTGTTTAATTGAATATTAGTTGGAGTTTGTGTTGTCATTATGTTGTGGTTTTCCCTTTTTAGAGAATAGGTTTTTTACAGCGTTTCGTATTAGAACAAAAAAACTAT
Organism: Tenacibaculum sp.; assembly: GCF_048269885.1. Taxonomy (NCBI): domain Bacteria; kingdom Pseudomonadati; phylum Bacteroidota; class Flavobacteriia; order Flavobacteriales; family Flavobacteriaceae; genus Tenacibaculum; species Tenacibaculum sp. The sequence continues at coordinate 23,313 of NZ_JBLWTZ010000028.1, forward strand.
TAATATCAAATAGTCCTTTATCTTTAGTAGCTCTAACAGTTAATGTTATAGCCAAAGGTAGCATTAAAAATACACTTAGCCAAGATCCAGTAATGGCTGTAAGCGAGCTTTCTTCGGCTAAGTTTCTTCCAAAAGTATTGGAGAAGAAGTATAAAACGTAAATGGCGATTGCCAAAATCATAGGCAATCCCATACCTCCTTTTCTGATAATAGAGCCTAAAGGAGCACCGATAAAAAAGAGTAACAAACAAGAAAGTGAAAAGGCAATACGATTGTAAAACTCAATATCGTAGAGGTTTAAATACTTTCGTTTGTTTTTTAAAGTGTCTTTGTTAGACTTATTATTGTTTATAGTGCGTTCTAATTTTGAAGTAGCTATTGAAAGAATATTTCGTTTTTCTTTTAACACAAAGTTATCAAGAATGTTTAACGAAAGTTCTTTGTTTATTAAAGAATCTGGGTATTGGTGTAAATCTTCTACATCAATGCTTAAAAATAAGTTTTTAGCTCTACTACTAACAAAGGCATCGTAATTTTGCTTCATCATTGGCAAAGTATCCTTTAGTTGTGCCAAGCTTAACATATTGTAGTTCGTTTTATATTTTTCATCTTCTATATCATCATTACTAAACGAAGAGATATCAATGTTAATAGTGTATTCTTCAAAGTCGGCGTACGAAGCAGGCATTCTTTCTCGTTCTTTAAAAGAAGCTCCGTTTTTTAAATGATGCTCAAAATAGTATCCATCTTTTAAAACTAAGGTCATGTAGCGACTGCCTTCTTCTGAAAGAATTTCACCACTTTTAGCGGTAATAATTTTATTATTCCCTTTTTTTGAAGATAAATCGTAAATCATAACTTCTTTTAAAAGATTGTCTTCTTTACCGTATTTCTCTTTAAATTTTATTTGAAAGTTAGGAATTTCAGTATTAAAGCTTCCAGCAACCAAAGCAATAGCAGGTTGTTTCTTTTTAATGTTTACCTTCATGTTTAATTGCTTAAGCATGGCATATGGATACACATAATTAAGAAACAAAAAGTTAATACCACTTAAAAAAATAGCTAAGAAAACAATAGGGCGTACCATGCGCTGTAAAGATACTCCAGCAGATTTTGCCGCCGCAAATTCGTAGTTTTCAGACAAACCACCTAGCGTCATAATAGAAGATAATAAAACACCGATGGGCAAGGCTTGAGGAGCTACAATTAGGGTGGTATACCACAAGAATTTTAAAATAATTGCAACACTAATACCTTTACCAGCAAAATTATCAAAAGCCAACCACAACGCTTGCATTACCAATACAAATAAAATGATAAAGAAGGTTGCTAAAAAAGGAACTAAGAAGCTTTTTAATATATATCTGTCTAATGTTTTCACAGATGCAAAGGTAGTAGGTTAGAGGCATATATACACAAAAGTTTTGTTAATGATTTTTTAAGTAAATCACTAACAAAACTTTTAGGTAAGTTTTTAGTCGATGTAGTATCCTTGCTGAGCGTACTTACTTCTATCGAAAGTAAAAAGTTGAGCCGATATAGGTTGGTTGCTTTTAAATTTGGTAATTGTAAAGGTAGTTTCAGCACCGTTAGAACCTATTTGTGTTAATTTGTAGATATGTTTTGTTTTAGCATCAATTCCTAACTGTACTTTAACAATGTCAGAGTTACTATCAATAGGAGTAAGATCTATATATTGAACTTTACGTCCGTTACTATTTTTTAATGCTCCCATTTGGTAATTATAGCCTTCTTTGTAAAAAGTCAATAATTTTGAAGGGTAAATAAAACCGTCTTCTTCATCTAAATTACCGTTGTTAATGCTAACTTCTTTTTCGTCTTGGTTAATAACCACTAATTTTTTTCCATCAAAAATAAAAGTATTTCCAAGGTAATCTAAGTTGTACTTTTCACCCGATAAGGTAATTTCACCTCTTATTGGTGGGTCGTTGGTTATGCCTGCTTCTTTGTTAATTAAAGAAGAGTTAAAACCAATAACCATATTTCTGTAGGTTCCCATTTTATTTGAAACTTCGTCTAGCAATTTTTTTGCTTCTGAAGAGTTGGTTTGTCCCATAGCGCTAATGCTAATGCATAATCCAATAAATAATAATCCTATTTTTTTCATCGTCTTTCTTATTTCCACTTTCGGAATAGTTTATAATTATTAATTCTTTTCATTCTCTAATAATTGCTCTAAGGCAATTAGATCGGATACAAGTACTTGTCGTGCTTTACTACCTTCGAAAGGTCCTACAATACCAGCAGCTTCTAATTGATCGATCAATCTACCTGCACGGTTGTAACCTAACTTTAATTTACGTTGCAATAACGATGCCGAACCTTGTTGTGCAGTAACAATAACTTCAGCTGCTTCTTTAAACAGTTTATCTCTGTCTGCAATATCAACATCAAGATTTGTGCCACCTTCTTCACCAACGTATTCTGGAAGTAAATAGGCTTCAGGATAGGCTCGCTGAGAGCCAATAAAATCGGTAATTTTTTCTACTTCAGGAGTGTCTACAAAAGCACATTGAATACGTATAATATCATTTCCTCCTGAATACAATAAATCACCTCGACCAATTAATTGATCTGCTCCAGGGGCATCTAAAATAGTTCTTGAATCAATTTTAGAAGTAACTCTAAAGGCTATTCTAGCAGGGAAGTTAGCTTTGATAATACCTGTAATTACGTTAACGGAAGGACGCTGTGTTGCTACAATTAAATGAATACCGATGGCACGTGCTAATTGAGCTAAACGCGCAATAGGAGTTTCTACCTCTTTCCCGGCGGTCATAATCAAATCAGCAAATTCGTCAATTACCAATACGATGTAAGGTAAAAAACGATGTCCGTTTTCAGGGTTTAGTTTACGAGCTCTAAACTTAGCATTGTATTCTTTAATATTACGAACCATGGCATTTTTAAGCAAGTCGTAACGATTATCCATTTCAATACATAAAGAGTTTAATGTATTTACTACTTTAGTTGTATCGGTAATAATAGCTTCAGAATCATCTGGTAATTTCGCTAAGTAATGACGCTCTATTTTATTGAATAGTGTTAATTCTACTTTTTTAGGATCTACCAATACAAATTTTACTTCAGCTGGGTGTTTTTTGTATAGTAGTGATGTTAGAATAGCATTCAATCCTACCGATTTACCTTGTCCTGTAGCACCAGCCATTAGTAAGTGAGGCATTTTAGCTAAATCGATAACAAAAGTTTCGTTTGAAATGGTTTTACCTAAGGCAATAGGGAGTTGCATTGGTGATTCTTGGAACTTTTTTGAAGCAATTACCGAATGCATTGAAACAATAGTCGCTTTTTTATTAGGTACTTCAATACCAATGGTTCCTTTCCCTGGGATAGGAGCGATGATACGTATTCCTAAAGCTGAAAGAGATAAGGCAATATCGTCTTCTAAGTTTTTAATTTTTGAAATACGAACTCCCGCTTCAGGTACAATTTCATATAAGGTAATGGTTGGACCAACAGTTGCTTTTATTTGTGCAATACCAATTTTGTAGTTTTTTAAAGTTTCTACAATTTGATTTTTCTTAGCTTCAAGTTCAGTTGGGTCAACAGAAATGCTTTCGTTGTATTCTTTTAGTAAATTAAAAGAAGGAAACTTAAAGTTTCCTAGTTCTAAGGTAGGGTCAAATTCACCAAAATCTTTGAGTAATTGATCAGATAAATTTTCAGAAACACTTTTTTCTTCTGCAATTTTTTCAATAGCAACCTCCACTTCTTTTTTACTATCTTCTGTTATTTTAGCTGTTGGTTCGTTAATAGGGGTAATGTCTAAAGAAATCTCTTCTTTCTTTTCTTTATTTGAAGTTTCATCTACACCAGAATAATTAGAGATAGTTGGTTGTAAATTTTCTAGAGATAATTCAAAGTCTGACTTGTCTTTTTTAGGTTCTTCTGTAAGAGTAACCTTGGTGTCGCTATCTATGTGAGTATGAGTATCGTTTATAATAGTAGAATCGTCGCGAGTTACCTTTGTAGGGTCTTTTGGGGTATTGACTTTTTTCTCTTTGTTAACTTTTACCTTTTCACTAATTGCTTCAGGAGTAATACTAAAACGAATGATTAGGTAGGCAACTAAAAAGAAAATAAGTAAAATAGCTAGTCCTGTTTTACCTAAAAAAGTTTGTAAGTAGTCGTTCAATTCAAAGCCTATAATTCCTGATAAAAGTGCATGTTTTTTTTCAACAAAACCAAGAGCTGTGGCAAACCAAAGCATAATAAGAATAGCCCAATTCCAAGAGGTTATAATTCTTTTTAAATTGGTTTGTAGTAAAATTCTGGCACCTGTTAAAAACAATGTTATAGGTATGATAAAAGCTCCCAAACCAAAACCGTCATATACAAGAAAGTTGCTGAGTTTAGCGCCTATTTTACCTAATAGGTTTTTAGTAGGAACTGTTCTATCGGCAAATTGACTAAGGGTGCTTTGGTCTTCTTGCCAAGAGAAGAAAAAAGAAATAAAAGCAACAGTTAAAAATATAGAAAACAGTACTAGAAAAAAACCTAAAATAGTTTGGTTTTGTCTGTTTGAAAAAAAGGTTTTTATCCTTTTAATGATAGAAATTTTTGGCTGTTTTTTTTGAACAGTTGTCTTCTTTTTTGCCATGTATTTTTGTTAGAAATAAATTGAACGCTACAATATAGCTATTATTTTAGGAAGGTAAATTATCCCAGCAATAATTAATGATATTACTGCAGCAAATGCAGGAGCACCCGCAGCAATATCTTTAATAAAACCTATTTTTTTATGATAATCAGGATGTATAAAGTCCGCTACTTTTTCGATGGCAGTATTTAGGGCTTCAGCTACTAAAACAATTCCAATAGCTAAGGTTTGAGCCATCCATTCGGTTGCAGATATATTAAAGTAAAATCCGAGGATAGTAGCAGCAATAGCAAATGAAAGCTGGGCTTTAATGCTATCTTCTGTGGTGATTAGCAACCACATTCCTTTTGCTGCAAATTTAATACTTCGTATGCGTCCTTTTAAAAAGCCGTCATTCGGATTCTTCATATATTTTTAAAGAGCTTTTAATGCAGCGTCATAGTTAGGTTCATCCACAGTTTCGTTTACCTGCTCTGTGTAACTTACAGTACCATTTTCATCAATGATAACAATACAACGAGAATGCAAACCAGCTAAAGGTCCCGTAACAATCTCTAAACCATAGTCTTTACCAAATCGCCCCGCAGCAAAATCAGACAGCATAATTACATTTTCAATACCTTCTGCACCACAAAAACGACCTTGAGCAAAAGGTAAGTCTCTGGAAATACATAACACTTTAGTGTTTTCTAAATTGGCTGCCTTTTTGTTGAATTCTCTAACAGAGGTAGCACAAGTACCTGTATCGACACTTGGAAAAATATTTAAAATTAATCGAGTACCGCTAAAGTCACCTAAGTTTTTAACAGATAAATCCGTTGCAACTAACGAAAAATCAATTGCTTTAGTTCCAGTTTCAGGTAAGTTACCTATTGTTTCTATTGTGTTACCTTTTAGAGTTATTGAAGCCATTTTATATGTGTTTTAGGAACATCAAAAATAAGAATAATTACATAACTTATAAGAATATTCTAAGTTTTCCTTAGGATTTTAATTTCTTATAAAACCAAGAGACAATCTTTTTCGTAGATATGATTAAATAGAAATATATTAATTTAAAAATCATTATTTATGAAAACCTTACACTTTTTTAAAGTAACCGTTTTAGCAGTCGCTTTATTTACCAGCTATAGTATTACGGCACAAGAAAAAACAAAAATGGTTGGAGGAGCAGAAATGTATCCATCAAAAAACATTGTACAAAATGCGGTAAACTCTAAAGATCATACAACATTGGTGGCAGCTGTAAAAGCGGCAGATTTGGTAGATGTATTATCAAGTAAAGGACCCTTTACAGTTTTTGCTCCTGTAAATAAAGCTTTTGATAAGCTTCCAGAAGGAGTCGTTGAAACGTTATTGAAACCAGAAAACAAAATGAAATTACAAACCATATTAAAATACCATGTTGTAGCTGGTAAATGGAGTGCAACCGAACTAGTAAAATTAATAAAAGACAAAGGAGGTAAAGCTACTATAGAAACCGTTAGTGGTGGTAAAATTACTGCATGGATGAAAGGGGGAAATGTTTACCTATCTGACGCAAATGGAGGAAAGGCAAAGGTTACGATTGCAGATGTAAACCAATCTAATGGAGTAATTCATGTAATTAATAGTGTTTTA
>NZ_JBLWTZ010000029.1:0-25122 GCF_048269885.1 Tenacibaculum sp.
TACTTAGAATTATCCCCCGAAATAAATCAGTTAAAATATGGCACACTTATCAATTTACTCTAAGAATTCCTTTTTCTTGATTTATTTCTAGTATGATTCTAGTATCCAATTTAATTTAACTATTAGTATTAGCTAGTTTAAGCTACAAATTATTGATTATTATATTTACTCTAGTATTAATTTTAAATAGAGTAATTATGAAAAAAGTAACTTTAATTTTAGCAGTAGTATTTTCTACATTCTTATTAACTAGTTGTACTGATGAGTCTAAAGAACTAGAAGAATTAAACAATGAAAGTCTGGAAGTTTATAACGTCGATAGAAAGGACATTGAAAGACCAGGATCACAAGGTAGCAATTAGTATAATTGGTAGCTTTTTAGTAGCCTTGTCTGGATTAATTTTGTTTACAGACAAGGTTTTTCCTTTTGAGTTAGAAAATAAATTCGGATTTGGAAAAACTTCAACTTTTATTTGGGTTTTGAGTCAAACATTATCCCCTATCCTCTTAATAATAGCATCTGCATTTAGACCGTTTAAAACTGCATATATTATCCCTGTTTATATATACACAATACAGTTTATATGGATTTTCAGACCAAACATAAGATTTGATGATTATTACCTACAAACTTATGCCATAGGAACTACTATTGGTTTTTTATTAATGTTATACATTATTTATAGGTTCAATCTAATAAAGACCAAGAGACAATTAGAAAATGAGAAATTTAAACAAGATGTTAATGAAACGATTGATTTATTAAAAAAAGATATTTTAACAAAAACAGAATAAATAAATTGAAATGGATATTAAAATTGAAAAAGCTAAAGAAATTAGAACACTAATAGAGAATAACACGATTGATAAAATTGCTGCTTTAAATCTTTTACAAGAGCTAGTTAATACACAAAATATTTCTATTTCTGAATTAGATGTTTACCTACACGAAATAGACAATTTAAAAAAGATTAAATTAATCAAAAACAATATTAGTAGTAGTATAATAGAATTAGAAGAAAATAGTAATCAAATTATGGAGTTTTTAAGTTTAAATAATGACGATTTTAAAAAACTTAAACAATTTGGATATAAATTACTATAGAAAGAAAATTAATCTATACTGTCCAATCTATTTTTAAGAACTTCTTTTAAAGTCTTATTTCTCTCATCTGTTCTTAGAGATTTGACCCATAAATAAAAATTTTCATACTTCATTAGTTCATCTTCATGCAAGAGAATTTTCTCTATAACATCTAAAGCATCTTTCTCAGAAAGGTTTTTAGTTTCAGAGCTGGGTTTTCTATCATATTCTTTGAATACCTTTTCTAAAATTGGGATTTTAGATTTGGGTACAACTCCACTATTCTCATAATTATAAATTGTATTTTTACTCAAACCAACTAGTTCTCCTAATTCTTCTTGAGATAAACCAAATTTCTTTCTTAATACTTTTAAATCTGAACCGTTCATTAATTAGTAGCAAGTTAAAAACAACTTTCTTGTTTTCTTTTAAAAAAATCACAATTTTGTGATTAAAATATTTGTAAATCACAAAATTGTGATTATATTTACACCGTGTAACATTTCAAATATAGGTAATTTATAGTGATTCCCTATAAAAATTAGTAGCAATAGTAGAAAACAATAATTAAAGCAACAAGAGACTAAAAACAAAAAACTGATTCTTAAAGACTAAATAACTCTATTTAAAACTAATACTATCTATGTTGTTAAGTCAAAGAATTTAAAAATTTGAAAGCGGGGCTTTTCTTTTGTGTTAAAAAGAAAACTTTCTAGTCGGGGGCGACTAGGTTTTTTGAAGTTTGTGAAGGGGCTTCTTTAAACCAAAAAAATCGCTTTTTTCCCCTTAAGCGGTATCAACCCAAGTATTAAATACTTGGGTTGTTTTTTTTTTAGCTAAGCGACACTAGATTCATGCTCTTAGTTTTTAATAATCACAAAATATTTATCAAAATGTAAGTAGACGGATTTTCCACACGTTTTTCTTTTGATTATAGCTATGCAATGTTAAAAACACCTTTTCTTCCTTTCCTTTTATTAATAGACCATTATTCTCTTTAAAGTTTTTTCCTAGAAAACTATAATAATCCTCTTGCGTTAACTCGTCTATAGGCTTTTTTAATTCAACTGAAAACATAGTACTATTAAACAAACTAGTCCCCATAAGCTCTTTGCTATAACAATATAGTTTATTACTATTTGAGTCTTCTATATACAAATAGTCATATATACTCATAAAAAAAGACTTTGGCTTTTTTTCTAACCTTAACCCTTTTGCTGTATTTATAATTGTATTAACCCCGTTATTTATATTAATTCGTAATTCTTCATTAAAATATATATTTCCAACAGAATCTTTTATATGATAAGAGGGATTCAAATCTTTGTTATAGAGACTTTCCCATACACAAAGTAGTAGAGTACTAAAAAAATATAAATTATACTCAGGGTTTGATTTACTTAAACCATCTATTCTTAAAACTACAGATGGATTGATAAGTTTCTCTATTTGTTTATCTATATTCTTTTTCATTAACTATATCTTCTTCAAATAATAAACGTAACTAGTAACAGCTAAACACTTTATGATTATTTTTTCTCTCGAAAGTCTTTATAAACACACTTTTTAGTTCTATAACAAAGTATTACATCACTATTTATTTTTTCATACAATATATCTAACAACTCTTCTTTTAACTCTATATGATTCCAGTTAGCTGGTATATCAATATAGTTAGCCTTTTTGTCGTCTTTCATAGCAAAAAAGAACACTCTTTCTCCTAAATACCCTATAGTTGTTTTACCCTGTGCATTTTCTAAAAATGGCTTAATAGACAAACTGTCTTTGACGCATTTTATATTGTGTAGGTAAAAAACTAAGTCTTCCTTATATGTATAACTTGTAGTTTTCACAATTAATTCATCTTCATCTAAACTAAAAATATCGTGAACAAAACCAGCACTACTATTGGTTAACATATCTGAATATTTACTGCCAGTATCTTTAATATTGTTCAGTTTACCTATTACCTTGCTAAAGTCATTCTTTGTTAATAATTTTTTCTGCTCAATCTGTTTTAATTTATTAACCTTAGATGTTTGAAAACTACTATCTTCTAAATTTATGTCTCTAGTTATTGTTTTATCTTTTTCTACCCTTTCTTTATACCCTAATGAAATGACAAAAACAAATAACATTAATAAATATTTCATAACTATTTCTTTTCTCTAAAGTCTTTATAAATACACTTTTTAGTCCTATTACAAAGTATTACATCACTATTTATTTTTTTATACAGTATGCCTAATAGCTCTTCTCGTAATTCTATAGGGTTTAATTTTTCAGGTATATCAATAAAATTAGCCTCCTTATCATTTTTCATAGCAAACATTAATACTCTATTTTGAGTATAACCACGTGTAGTTTTTCCTTGTGCATTTTCTAAAAAGGGTTTAATAGAAATACTATCTGCCTTATGCTTAAGAGTATGGACATAAAATTTTAATTTATCCTTGTATTCATAACTGGTTGTTTTAACTAAGAAAGTTCTGTTATCTAATAGAAAAAGTGAGTCTAAAGTTCTAGCCCTATTAGACATCCAGTCTTTGTGTTTTTCTTTAGTATGTTTAATATCTTTTACTGTATTTAAAACTGCTTTGAAATTAGTTTTTTTCACTAAGATATTCTTAATTACACCTTTTTCCTTGTCGGATAAAACGATAATATCCTGACTTTTTTTCTCTTTTGTAGAACCATGCTCTATGTTACTTTTCGGTATCTTACAACTGCATACAAATAGAATAATAATTCCTAATAAAATATTTTTTCCCACTTTTTATTTCTTTTTGTTACGTAATTGGTAAACTTCTAATTTCATTGGAAAATCATAAGCATAGTCATCAATATTAGTTAATAATTTTGAACTTTCAAGATTATTTTCTGTGTAGTTTGATATACCTACCATTTGGTCTATAAACTCAAAACTAATATTTTCACCTCTTCTATTAGCTATAATCGTAAACGAATGAAAATCGGCGTTATAAGCCCCTATAAACACATAATAACCGTCTTTGGGGCATTTACTTTTCATATACTCCACAGGACTCTCTTTAAACCTACTTAATTTTACATCAGTATTCCCTGCTTGTCCACTAGATGTTACTACTTCTCTTTCATTAATATCAATTACAGTAAAAGTTTTTGATGGTTCTGCATAAGTTAATGAAATTAACTTACTACGTACACCATCCGTGGTTGACTCTCCTGCCTTTTTAAAATCATTAGGTGTGACTCTGTTGGCTGAAGGCAAATGATTTTGGTCTTTTCCTAAATATAAATCATTAGGACGATTTAATAACTTGTATACAATATGCTTATGAGTATCTGTACAATGATGGTATCTGTTTTGATCTCCTGAACTATTAACTTTTTCGCGGTTTTGTTTAGCATAGTCGCGAATTTCTTGTATTTTCTCTAAAGAAAACTCCCATTCATTTGCTGCACTATGTATTATCTTTACTTGCCCGCAAAACACATTCTTATATTTTCCTTCTATATCAAAATATTTCTTATTGTCGTTAGCATAAAAATTGATAAAAAAAGTTCTTTCTGTTTCTGTGTTTATTTCAATGTCTAACTCTATAAGTGTACTTTTTTTCTTAGTGTAATCTACTAAAAAACTCTTATCGTCTGTTATTTTTATACTTTCTTTTTCAGTAAGTTCTTTCTCTCCTTTAGCCAATGCTATTTCAGGTTTTATATATCCATCATCATCGTAAAACTGGTCTGTTGTACCATTTTTAACAGTGAATTTTAACGAAAGTTTTTTACTTTCAGTAGTAAACTCCATCAAAGTATATTTATCTCTAATTGATTTACTAATTTTATCTGATAATGTTACTTTTTCATCTTTTTTGTACACTAAAGATGTTTCTTTTTCATCTTCATAGTCTATTGGTTCAGCATCTAAACTTACAATGGGGGTAAACTCCCACATTTCTAAAGGCTCTATAGAAAAAGTATTACTAGGATTTCCGCATTCGGTTACAGTAGCCATATTATTCTTGTTTTAGGGGTTTTACAGTTAGTTTCTGAGTATCATTTGTTATTAGAATATCTTTTAAAATATTCTTTTCTAAAGGTTTTTTATTATACTCAAAATTAAAGGGATACTTATCTAGGTTTATATCTACTTTTTTGTTTTTCATTTCTTTAGAAACAATTACTAACTCTACAAGTTGGTCGGGTTTTACTTTTTTAACCTTTTCTTTTGTTTCTATATCTTCAAAATAAATATTTAAAACTTTTTTACTGTTAGTATTCTCCTGTGCCTTATAAGGTGTTTCTTCTATAGGTGGTATAAAACTCTCTTGCCAAGGTTTTATATAACGGGTTCTACTTTTTCTACGCCAATCGGTACTATTGTAAAAAAAACGATAGTCTTGCATTGCAGGCGATATCGTTAAGGTAACCTTCATACCTTTTTGATTATCAAAAACCTCATGGTAATTTATAAGTACTCCATCTTGAAAGTTGTACTGGAATAGCTCTACTCCATCAAAATCATCTTCGTAAAAAACCACTTTCCCATCTCTTAATAAGTAAAGATTAAAAGGGTGAGGTATTTTTTTATTGTCTTTTCTATCGGCTATAATCCATTCAATAAAGGTGTCATCGTACATTTCTGGTTCAAAAGTAACGGTAAAAGCACCTCCCATTAGGGCTGATGTAGGTTTGCCGTTCCAATCGGTAAGACGAATGTAATTTAAACTAGTAGAGATTAATTCTCGTTCCTCTCCACACACAAAGAGTTTGGCTTTTATGTTCATAGATGTTTTTTAAGGGTGGTACAATTTTTTGACCCTAAATATATAAAACATTTAGAAAAATAAGTAGGTAGTTTTCTGATTTTTAAGCTACTCCTGTATTTCAAGAATAATCTATTTTTTATTTACTAAGATTGTACGTGTATAAACATTCTCATGTGCTTAATCAAGAAATTATAATGTACTTATATAAACCTTATAAAATAACTTAATTATCTCTTGTTTTGACTCTAAAACACAAAACCTCTTAAAATCATATTCAATTATAGTTTTTTTTCAACGTTAAATTCCTAAACTTAAAAAACAAAAGAGTTTTTCTTTTCCTCAACACAAATCCAAATGATGATATTTATACTCATTTAGTGAGATATTCAAAAAACTTGATTATTTTAGTGGGCTGAATTAAAGAATTCAAAAAATGAACCGAATAAAAGAGGTTTTAGAACAAAAAGGAATTAAGCAAATTTGGTTATCTGAACAGTTAGGGAAAAGCTACAATATGGTAAATTCTTACGTTCAGAACCGAAGACAACCGAGTATCGAAGATTTATATAAAATAGCTGAAATACTTTCGGTTGATGTAACAGAATTACTAACGAGCAAAACGAATGTATAAAGAATTAATAGAGAGCCCAGAATTACATTGCGTTTCAAAACCACAATTAGATTTATTCTCTTACACCAAGGAGAATAACCTAGAAAATAACTTTAAAATAGTTTCAAAAAACAAAGAAATAAAATTCGAATCAATTGGAAAAAATACACTTTTAGGGAATGGTAACTGTGTGGATTATTTGAAGTTTATAGGTACGAGTACAATTGATTTAATATTAACTGACCCTCCATATAATCTTGGGAATTTCATGCACAAACGCAATACAAACCTTGTAAAAATGCGTGAAAATCAATTTGCATATGCTGGTTGGGATAATTTATCGCAAGATGACTGGGAAAAGGAAATGGACATTTTTTTTAAAGAAAGTAGCAGAGTATTAAAAAAAAGAGGATCTCTTTTACTTTTTATGTCTTTAATAAAACTTGAAACTATAATTAAAATTGCAACAAAATATAAGTTTTACTATAAAACAACTGGAATTTGGCATAAAACAAATCCAATGCCTAGAAATATGAACATTCATTTTGTAAATTCTACTGAAGCTTGGGTTTATTTCGTAAATAATGATACTTCTGGAACATTTAACAATAACGGAAAAATGGTTCACGATTTTATAGAAACATCTTTAACCACAGCAAAGGAAAAAAAATTCGGAAAACATCCGACGCAAAAACCAACGAAAATAATATCTCATTTCATTAAGCTTTTATCAAATAAAAATGATGTTGTTTTAGACCCATTTATGGGAAGTGGAACAACTGGAGTGTGCTCAAGAGAAATAGGGAGAAAGTTTATTGGTATTGACTTGAACAAAGAATATTATAAATTATCAAAAACGAGAATGTTAAATGAATAAATTAAAAGTTGTTGATTTATTTGCTGGCGTTGGTGGTTTGTCGCAAGGTTTTATTTTAAAAGGATTTGAAATAGAGTTTGCTATCGAACACATTAAAGATATTGCATATTCTTACAAGTTAAATCATCCTGAAACTACTGTTTATGATGAAGATATTTCGCAAATAGACCTAAATAAACTAAAATTAAAACATCCAAAAATAGATGTTATTGTTGGAGGACCGCCTTGTCAAGGTTTTTCGCAGAAAGGAAAAAGATTGAGCATAAATGACGACAGAAATTTTATGTTTAAAAAGTTTATTGATGCAGTTGCTGTTTTTCAACCTAAATATTTTGTTTTAGAAAATGTTCCGAACGTCCTAACGACAGCAGACGGATTTTTTAAAAAAGAGATAATCGAAGGATTTGAAGAACTAGGTTATGCAGTAAACGCAAAAACTCTTAATGCTTCTGATTTTGGCATTCCTCAAAATAGAAAACGTGCATTTTTTGTTGGTTCTAAAAATGGAACTCTACTCGAATTTCCAAAGCCTAAAAAGAAAAAAACTACAATAAAAGAGGCTATCTACGATTTGCCATTTATTGCATCTGGAGAAGGTTGCGAGTTTTTTGAATACGAAAAACCCACTAATTCAGATTATCAAAAAATATTAAGAAAGAATTCTAAAGGAATTTTCAATCATTTCGCAACAAATCACTCTAAAGTAGCATTAGAGCGTTTGGAACTTATACCAAAAGGAAAAGGTAGAGAGGTTTTACCAAAAGAGCATAGAACGAAATCTATTTACAGCGGAACTTGGTCTAGATTGTTAGAAGATGGGATTGCTTCAACAATTACAACTCGTTTTGACACGCCTTCATCTGGCTTATTTACACATCCGATATTAAATAGATGTTTAACAGTTAGAGAGGCTGCACGAATTCAATCATTTCCGGATTCCTTTATTTTCTATGGGACTAAAACATCGCAAATGAAACAAGTTGGTAACGCAGTTCCGCCATTATTAGCTAAAGAAATAGCTACAATAATATTAAACGATTATAATAAATGAACTTACCAAATCAATTAACTGAAAGAGAAGCAATAGACCCAAAACTGGCTGTTGGTTCATCATTGCCAAACCCAAAAGGGCTATTGGCTATTGTTTTAGCTCTTTATTTAGTGAATGAAGAAAAAGACTATTTAGAATATTCTGACAAAAGCGGAAACACTATTATTCTAAAACCAAGTTTAATAACTTCTTTAAAAGCTTTTTTTAATGGAATAACTGGTTATAGCGCAACAGAAATTGACTCATTGTCATCTGTCAATCCATTAGTAGAAATGCAAATTGAACCACTTCAAGTTCCACTTCAATTATTTTGGAAAATCGCGAAAATAAATATTTTAGGCACAGATTCCTCAAGTGGAGAAAGAACAGGTGGTGTTAGATTTCCAAAAGAATTGTTCTTTACCACAAATATGGATATTCTAAAAAATGTAATCTCAAACGAGAATGGAGATATTACAAATACTGGAAAAGAATTAATATACAGTTGGCTAACAAATAAAAACACGCCTACTAATTCAGCTGATATTGAGCAAAAATTAACAAAAACTTTATCCGTTTTTACGGAAGAGACTCTTTTTAAAACCTGGAATAATTCAACTGAAATCATCTTTCAGCAAGAAGGAATCTACAATGCTTTTGATGCTACAAATACAACTGTCGATATAAGAGGAACTAAAGAAATCAAAGGAACTTTACGTAATTTAAAATCTGCAATATCAAAAGGTATTCATCCATATTTAAAAATATCTAGTAACAATGTGGAGCTTAAAAACCCAAGTCTAGCAACTCATTTCGACAGTTATCAGAAAAAAGTATCAAACTATTTAGACTTAAACCCAAAATCTATTGAAATTAAAATAGTAGAAACAGAGGAAGAAACTAATGTTGATGATGTTACTATTTTAAATAAAATATATTATGGAGCACCTGGAACAGGTAAATCACATAAGGTTAATGAGCTTTTAAAAGGTAAAGAAGAGAGAACTGAAAGAGTAACCTTTCATCCAGAATATGATTACGCATCATTTATTGGTGGTTTTAAACCAATTACAGAGGTAGATGCTGAATCTGGAAAAGAAGAAATTAAATATAAATTTGTACCTCAAACATTTACAAATATTTATGTAGATGCTTGGAACAATAAAGACAATGATTATTATTTAGTTATTGAGGAAATTAATAGAGGAAATTGTGCCGAAATTTTTGGAGATATATTTCAATTATTGGATAGAAACTCTGACTATAGTATTACACCATCTAATGAATTAAAACAATATTTGGTTAAAGAACTTACCTCTGCTGATGGAATAAAAGGTATTGAAAATGGCAAAATGAAATTACCATTAAATCTTAACATTTTAGCAACAATGAATACTTCTGACCAATCGCTATTTCCAATGGATAGTGCATTTAAGAGAAGATGGGATTGGGAATACATACCTATAAACTATGAAAAATCAGAAGAAAACCCATCATCAAATTATCAAGTTGTTGTTTCAGATTCAATATCATTCTCTTGGCTAGAATTTATTGAAAAAGTAAATATAAAAATCAAAAAGAACCCAAATTTAGGAATGGACAAATGTATTGGTAATTACTTCATAAAAGCTAAAGACAATAACATTACACTTGAAGAGTTTATTAATAAAGCAATTTTCTATTTGTGGAATGATGTTTTCAAAGATGAAGACGACCATATATTTGAAGAAAACACTTTTTATGAAGACTTCTTCCCTATCGAAACAAAAGGAAAAGAAAAAGTCTTGAAAATACTCGACAAGATTGGTTTAAATACACCTAAAAAAGAAGATTAGATGAAAATTCTAATCGAAGGAGCATATTACCCAATTCCAACTCTTCAAAA
This sequence comes from Tenacibaculum sp., assembly GCF_048269885.1. Lineage (NCBI taxonomy): Bacteria > Pseudomonadati > Bacteroidota > Flavobacteriia > Flavobacteriales > Flavobacteriaceae > Tenacibaculum > Tenacibaculum sp. The sequence goes on from NZ_JBLWTZ010000029.1 coordinate 10,238, forward strand.
TATTTTTGACGACCCTAAATTTTATACTCAAAATGGTTTAGAAGGTAAAATAATATCTGTTGGTTACTATCATTCATTTGAAAAAAATGAACTGGTTTATATGTTGCCAAAAGTATTTATGACTGATGATATCAATTCTGTTTTTGGTAAAACAAAAGACGAATTATTAGATTTAGATTCTATAAAAAACATTAAACACGATTTACAGTACAATTGGATTCGGCAATCATCTTTATATTTTTACAATAGCCTTTTAAAATATAGAAAGAGAATTACAGATTCTCAAATAGTTAATAAAACAGAGCGTTTTGAGCTAAACACAAATCTTGGAGACCAAGAATACTCTTATCTAGATTTGCTTTTGTCATTTGTGAATTTTTACAAAAAAAATAAGAACCATATTCTATATAAACATATAGAGTATAATTCAAATCAGGCAAAAAAACCTAAATGGGAAAAAACCATTAGAAAGTCTTTACCTATTTTTACTTCCAACAATTCGCCTGTTTACGTTTCAATTAGAAACAAAAAGAAAACTATAAATACAGAAGAAGAATTATTAACGTACTTCTTTTCTATTCTTGAAAATTTCAACCAAGACCATAAACTTAATTTAAGAATAGATAAATCTTTTAAAATTATAAAAGGTAATTCATTTAAAAGGCTTCAAGCAAATGGATTATCTAAACTAAAGAAAATCAAGTATCGATATTTTAATGATACGCTAAAAAGAATGTATGCTTTATGTGAGATATACTTTTCACAAACAGACAAAAGTAGTTCTAAAAGAAAGAGAGAAGATTTTTTATCGGTAAATAATTATAATTTAGTTTTTGAGGATATGATTGACAAATTATTTTCTGACGAGTTAAATAACACGGAAGTTGATAATGTGTCGCTTAAAGATTTGAAAAAAAATGATGATGGTAAAATAATTGACCATATTTATGACTATAAATCTTTAATAGACACAAGTAATATCTTTTACATTGGAGATTCAAAATATTACAAATCCAATAGTGAAGCCGGTAATTTATCAAAATACAAGCAATTTACTTATGCTAAAAATGTAATTCAATTTAATATTAACCTACTTAACAAGAACAAAAACAAACCCTTTAAAACAGAAATCAGATATAGAGATGAACTTACGGAAGGTTATAACATTACACCTAACTTTTTCATTTATGGTTATATAGAAAATGAAGTAAATTTTGATGAAAGTTTAATAGAAAAGACAAAACCATTACCAATAAAATCATATCATTACAAAGAAAGATTATTTGACAGAGATACTTTGTTTGTTCATCAATATAAAATTAACTTCTTATTTGTATTAAAAGCATATACCAATTTCAACACAATAAAAACTCAAAAATTCAGAGAGGAAGTTAAGAGAGACTTTAGAAAACACTTTATTGACTTTTTCAATGATTCAAAAAGCTGTGAATTTGAATTTTATAAGTGTAAATCAACATCATTAAAAGACTATGAATTAATTGTATCGAAAAATTTCAAATCTTTGAATGGAAAGTGTTACGTGAATATGGAAACGGAATTAATTCTATCCAAACATATTGAGGATGAAATAGAGGAATCGATTATGGAAAATTTTGAACCAATAACGGAATTAAAGTAATGAAATGCCAACGCTCACATTTGAACTAAATAACACCTGACTTAACTCCTTCCTCCTTTTCCCCTCTCTTAACACGTAACTTTTCAACTTCTTTAAGAATAAGGCTAGTAGCAAAAACAATTGTTTCATTATCAACTCCTTCTTTTAGCTGCTCTTCTAAAACATATTAAGGACATGTTTTTTACTTTTTCTAACTCTTTAAAATTCTACCTCTTTCGGTATTACATTTCCTGTAACCACTTCTTCAGAGACAATCGGGTCGAGTTTCCCTGAATAAATATTGTATTTCAATTCATCGAGTGGCTTGTCTTGGTAACGGTTCTTATCCGTATAAATAAAGTTGGTTTTGTAATGATTTGTTTTCTCGGTAAAGAAAATACAATCCCCATCAAAGCCACTTTTAGCACCACCACGCATTTTACCGTCTGCCGTTTGTTGAAAGATGATAAAAAACAATTTCCCGTCGTACTTCTTTCGTAAATCTTTGTCAATTTCAAACTTACTATTCAGTTCCTTTAACTTAGCAAAACTATCAATCACAATCACATCGTTTTCTCTAATCAGCTTGTCTAATTGGTCTAGGTTTTCAATATCAGGATTGGACAAGTTTCGTTCTGCCACCTCATTAAAATACATATCGGCTTTGTCCCAATACAACGCACTTTCAGGGTGTTCTTCCATAGAGGCATGACCGACCTTGTATTTTTGAGCTAGTACATTGATAAACTTAAACGCAAAGTGTGTTTTACTTGAACCTCGTTTCCCTGCTAGGGTAATGACTAAACTTTCTTTGGTTTTTATCTCTAGCTTCCCTAAAAAGCTCGCTAGTACAGCATCCTCAATTTGGTAATACTCAAAGGTTCTATGTCGTAGTTGATTTCGTTTATAAGCTACCGAGTTTGTATTGAGATTCCCTGGTATATTATTCTTTGGTCGTGACTCTGATACTTTATTGTTAGGTTTATTTAAAGCAGGTGTTTTCGTTGGTTTTGAGCTTGCTTTTTGACTGGTTTTTACCAGTGCTTTGTAAAACTTGGGTTCTTTGTTGGTGTCCACTTGTAAGAGATAATCCACTGCTTTTTGTGCCTCACTAGCTGCACGCATCAGAAGCTTTGTATCTTCTTGCATAAATTGTAACGCCAATTGCCAGTTTTTTAGGTAGTCCGCATGGTTTGCTTGTGTCTTCCATAAAATCCCTGCTTGTGCGGATAAAAATACCGCCCCAAATTCTGCTATGAGTTCTTCCTTGGCATAGACCACATCGCCAAAGCGTTTTCCAAAAGGACGGTTCAATCGGCTTGGGTGTCCTGTACTGTGTATCATTTCATGGAATAGCGTACTGTAGTAGTCTACACTTTGATAAAAGGCTTCGTACTTAGGCATTTTTACTTTGTCTTGTGCTACATTGTAACTCGCTCCTTTAAATCCGTGTACTATCTTCGCACTGTCTTTCGGAAAGTGTTGAATGATAAGTTCTGCTATCGGGTTCTTTTCTTCTGTATTGTGAGGGGTACTTGGTGCGACAAAGCCTAAGCGTGCTTTTTCTAAAGCGGTGAGCTTATTCAATCCAAAATCAATGCCCTCAATATCTGCTCCGTTGAACACCGTGTAATATTTTAAAATAGGTATGGTCTGTACGAGAAAATCAAAATGACTCGTATCATAGCCTTTCGATTGTAAAAAGTCTTGCATTTTTTGTTTGTTATAGGTAGCGTGTTCGAGTCCTTTTTGAGCATCTGAAAATTTATACAAGCGGGTAAAGTAAATTACCTCTAATCCTTTAGCGCCTTTTTTGAGTTTTCCTTTTGCTTCTTGTACTTGCTTAAAGGTTAAGAAATAAGGGTTTTGATACGCTCCAAAAGGATTGCCTTTTTTTAGCAGTATGATATTGATACCTCTATAGGCTTTTTTAGAGGCAAAGTTCACAGGCGATAGATACCCGCCTTGTTCTAAAAAGGTATCATCCCATCCCAATTTTGGTGTTCCTTTAGCGCTCTTGATAGCACTGATAAGCTTGTCCGTAATCATCTGATAGATTTGGTCGGGACGTACAGGTGCATTCAGCCCTGTAGTGTTGGTGTCTTCTTCCTGAATGAAGTCTAAACCTGCTAAAAATTCTAAGGGGATGTTTTCAGCAGGTTGTTGGGTTTTAGTGACAGGCGCTACAGCACTTTTTTTTTTGAGGTAGCTTTTACAATCCTACCTCCCTTTGCATATTTATAGCCTTTTTTCAAACGTCCACTAGCGGTCAATCCCTCTTTTCTTTTTGGGGCTGCTAATCCTTTTCGAGTAAGTTTGGGTACTTTGGCTCTTGCTTTGACTACACGTCCTTTGATAAAACGCCATCCTTTGCGCAAACGTCCGCAACTGGTTAAGGCTTCTTTGTAAGCTCCTGTATGTCTTGGTGCGTTCAGTCCTGTGGCATATCGTTTGACTGAAATGTTAAACGTCGTGTATTTAGGGTGGTCGTTTAAGATTTTTGAGACTCTATAAATAACCTCGGTATTGTTTTCTTTTTTAGCCTGTGTTACTAATCTTTCTAACGTACTTCGGCTGACTTCCTTGCCGTCTAAGGCTTGAAATTTTTGTATGGTATTCATTTTATTTTTTCTTTTTCTTTTTAGCTTTTGTATATATCACATAGCTGATAAGGGCTATGCCTGCAATACTTCCTAGTAGCGGGGCTACCTTTTTTTTTTGAGGTCAACACCAAACTTATGAGCTAGTGCAAACACTCTCCCTGTCCAACTCATTGCAAAGTATTGGTAGTCTTTTAAGCGTTTGTAATAGGCGAGACGTTCTTTTCCTATGCACTCAAAAAACTGTTTGGCATCTACCGAGTTAATAGCTTTGACAGTATTAGATCCTATGACATAATCTACCTGTAGGTTCTTGCCAAAGTATCGGTTTAAAGAGCGTTGCACGATACCTGCGGTTACTCTTGGATTGGCGTTTATCGCATGGTCGACTATCATTTCTGCAACTGCCTGACTACGGATGCTATCGGCTCGCATTTTGTCCCAAAACTCATTTTTAAAAAGGATATGGGCTTCTACTTTGGTAAGACTTTTCATATCGCTGATACTCGGAGGTCTGCCTAGTATCTTTTCATAGAATTTAGCGGAGATTCCGTGATTGGTTCCAACTCGTTCTTTTTTTGAGTTGTAGTTTCCTTTGTCGTTTTTTAGGTTTTGATACCCGCCCTCTGCTTGTTCTAAAGAGGGTTTGAATAGTTCATAGCTTGCCATTTTCTTTTTCTTCTTTTTTAAAATTGTACGGTTCGTGTGTTTCCTAAAGTGGCTACGTCCAGTTCAAATCGCAACGCTTTTATAAAGTCCTGTTGCTTTTTTTGAAGCTCTTCAAACACCAACTGTCCTACGGTGAGTACTGGCAGGTTAATGTGCGTAGGTGGTAACTGGTACATACCACCACTAGGAATACTAATTTGATGGGTATTCAGTTTGGTAAAGGCTAATTGTTTCCCTGTCTTCTTTTCATACACTCGTAGCTCTTTTGCACTTATAAATCCTGTATTGATGTTCAAATGTTCTTGGGTTGGGTTTCGTAGCTGTATATCTAGCTCTAAAGCGATGTGTTGCCATGAGAGTTGCACATTTCTAATTCCTGAAACACGAAACTGTAATTGTTCTATAATACGGGTCAGTTGGGCTTTCTTTTGGCTGATAAAAGCAGTTAGGGTTACCAAGCCTATGCCTGCTCCAACGACCCATAGCTTTCTTGTGTTCATTCTTAGGTTTAAGTTGTTTTGACTATTCCATAGACCATGCCTGCAAGCACTAAGAGCAGCACCCAAACCCATAAAGGCAGTCGGTGTGTTGTTCTTTGCTCTTTTACCTCTTGTTTTTTCTTTTTGTACTGACTCGTTGATATGCTATCCCGCTGTTTGGTTACAACTTCCTTAGTAGCGCCTATGGTACTGCGTATCTCAAATCCTTGGGCTTGGGTATCGTAGCGAACGTTATAGCTATTTGTACCGCTTTGTTTACTACTAGCAAAGTGTTGTAATTTTTGATTGACTAGGCTGTCTAGTCTACTATCTCCAGTGGCAACCTTTATAAATATTTTATCTTGAATAGCGCTATTGATAGTGATACTCTGTACGCTGTCTTTTTGTACATAGACACTATCCGCTTGGGTTTCTAAAATGTGGGTCTTACTGTGTTTGGTTGTCCCACATCCTGTAATCAGTAGCAGTAAAACAATACTGAGTATTTTAAATGTCTTTTCCATATTTTGTGATGTATTTGTCGAGTTCTTTTTGTTGCTTGGCTACAATGCTGTGTAGCTTTGTGTTCATATGTTCCAATTGTTCGATATACTGATGTAGTGAACCGATACGAGCCATAAAATCACTTTTAATGCTTTCTATCATTTCTGCATTGATGTCAAAGGCTCGTTTGTAATTCTCTAGCTTTTGTAAATCGGCTTTGTAACGTCTTTCTAGAGCTAGGTTTTTGGCTTCTTGGTGGCGTATCTTCCGCATTTTAAAGCCTGCGAAAAAGGAAAAAACTAGCCCTAAGATGCCTGTAATTTTTTCCCAGTGCATGAGTATAAATTCCATTAGGTCGTCGTTTTATTCTTTTTCTTATCCTTGGCAATCGCATAGATAAACAGTAATCCTAACAGTCCCATACTGGCATAGATATAGTTGTTATCTCCTTTCTTATTAGCGGTTATCACTACTTCTGATAGTAGTTCCGAGCTTTCCTGCAACGTGATGGTGGCAGGTAGTTTTGAGGCTACTATTTGTAGGGTATCATAGCCCACAAAGGAAATATGTATCACATCGGTAGGACTGGCATACAATTGAAATGCTCCGTTTGCATCGGGCGTTGTTCCTTTTTTGGTTTGGGTATTGTACACATTGACAAGCCCTGCTTCAAAGGGTTTTCCTGTGCTTCCGTTGATAATGATTCCGCTGATTAATTGTTGTGCTGTTGTATTCATCGTACATCCACAATTTTTTTTCGTGTCAAATTCTTCTTGGGCTTGTTGGGTGTCGGGACATGCCAACCCGTAAATTGGTAAACTTGCTTCCATTGTTCTTTTTCATTTTTTTGTTTAAAAGGGCATGTCTGCGCTTTGTACTCGTTGTTTAATTTGGTGATATAATTGCCTGTCCCACGTCTCTGAAATCTCTGCTTTGAGCCAGTAGATTAAATCGTAATCGTCCGCAAGCTTTTTATCGAGCCATACCGTTGGGGTTTTGCCTCCCATGCGTTTTCTTCTGCCAAAGGTTTTATATACGAGTCTAAAGTCATCGCCTGTTTGTAGTTTATCAAAGACTTGTTGTATTTTGGCTTCATCGGTGGCAGGAAGTCCAAAAGCGGTGTCGTTAAAAGCATCTAGTAAGGACTTGGCTAAAATCTTCGCTTGTTCTTTGTCTATGCTTAGCTTTCCTGTATTGATGTGTAAGTCTGCTTCGATATGGTCGTTTGCTACGTCTTGAAAGACTTCGGTTACCGCATCGGCTGATTGTTTGAGTCTTTTGTATAGGAAATATGCTACGACACTTCCGCCTGCTACTATGAGTAGCGGTTTGTTGGCTAGTAAAAAGGCACTGGCTTCATTGGCTTTGCTTACCGCTTTTTTAGCGTTGTTTCGGGTGGTAATTTTCGATACACTTGTTTTCTTTTTCATCGCTTTTTTTTCTCCTGTATCTTGTTCTTGCTTTCTACTTCAAAAAGCTCTTGACTGCACCGTATTTTATCGGACATGCAAAGTAGCTTTGTGCTTCTTTATGACTGGATAGTTCTGCTAGGCGTATCAATACTTTTTCTGGTAATTTTTCTAATTGGGCAATGGCTTCTTTTTTAGTTTGTATCTTCATGGTGTTCTTGTTGTTGTTCGATAATCTGTGCTACTTGTGTGATTAAATCTTCTTGCCAGTTGTCAAGCAAATAGTTAAAAAACATCACTTGTTCGTCGGTGGCAGTGGGAAGCTTTTGTACAAAGGCTTTTTGTATAGGCGAAACATTCGGGCTTGCTAACTGGCTCGGGTGTCCTACGGCATTGCCTCCTGAAGCTTCTAAGATTTTAGGAAGCATCCCACCCAAGGTTTCCATCGTCTTTTCAAAAGCGGGCGTTTCTAAAAAGCTTTTTTTCTTCAGCAGTTCTCGCTCGACTCTGAGTTCTTCTCGTTCTTTTGCCGTCTCTAACTTAATCGTAAGTGAGCTGTTGGTTTCTTCTAATACTCGGTTGCGAGAACGCAGGTCTTTGACGGTTTCTTTTAGCTCTTGTACTTGTTCTTTATAGTCTGCCGAACGTTCTGCTTGTACCATCTTTGCCATCAGCTCTGGCGCTCCTAAAAAGGCAGTGGTGGGGTCGGTAGCATTCATATCTTGGGTTAATTTTTCTGTGAGTGTTTGTAGCGTGTGATAGGTGGTCTTCCCATCCTTGGTATAGGTTTTTTGTAGGGTAAAGACCACCGCTCCGCTAAATCCTTTTTCGGGTAAGGCTTGTAAAAATTGGGCTATCGAACCGTATTTGCTTTCAATGTCTTCTAAGGTAAAGGCGTATTTCTGTGCTGAAGTAGACTTCACGAGTTTTACGCCGTTACTCGATACCTTGATGACATGATTGCTTCCTCCTTGTAGGTGGTTTTCTACGATGTTCGATAATTGATTATTCACAATATAAATACCTTACTATGGCTTTTTTAAAGGGTGTTGTTTGTACGGCTTCGAGTGCTGGATATTCTGAAAATTCAAAGCGTATCAAGCCGTCTACAATTGGATGATTGGTGTTTATTACAAAAGGGGCTTGGGCAGTGATTCGCTGTCCTGAACCGTCTTTGATAAGCAAAGGAACGCTTAGCTCGTGTGGGTGTACCTCGAGCTTTACAATGCCTTTGCAATCGTTCTTCTCGGAAAAGTTTACCTCAAAATCATCGGTAAACTGTTCGCTGTGGTATATGGTCTTCATTCTTAGCACGGGTTAGGGGATTCTATCTCAAAGATGAACTCACCACAAATGGGTCTGTTTCCTAGGGTTTCCCAACTGATAGTTACACGTTCGTTTTTGCTTTCAAAGTCAAGCTCTTTAAAGCCCTCGTTATAGCCTCCGCTTTTGTGTTCATAGTCTTTGATGTCCGTGGTCTCCGTCAGCAAATGCCCTCTGCTGTCTTTGAGGGTAATGTCTGTTTGAGAAATTCCAAAAGGAACTAATCTCGACATGGTTTCTCCTGTGGGCATACCTGTGTCCATAGGGGGCATATAGGAGATAAAATACACTCCGATTACTTTTCCTGTGGGTATGGTGTCGCTGACCTCATTTTGTAAGAGTTCTTCAGGGGGAAGATTGGTCTTTAAGAGGTCTTTGTTGATTTTTATGCGTTTGTATATCTTTTTCATCTTTGGTGCTTGTGGTAACACTTTGCGCTTGTCTTAGCGCAAAGTGTGGTTATAAAAATGAGCTTAGCGTTTTTGATAGGTGGCAAATCCTGATAAGCGTGCAGAAGCGAACAGGGCTTTTCCGTCTTCTAACGTGATTTTTGCACCTTCTGGGTATTGGATTTCGATTTCGGTAATGGTGTCGTCTTCCAACAGGGCAAACGAACCTAATTTGAAATAGTGGTTACCGCTTTCGGTAGCGCCTAAAATGTCACAAATCGGTAGTTCAATGAGGATTTCGTTTTTTTGCTTGACTACAACCATTGATTGCATTAAGGTGTTCGGTACTTTGGCAATGCTATAAGCAATGTCTTGCTCTGGTTTGCTAGCATCGTCAATGGCGCATTTAAACGTGATGCCATTGGCTACAAACACACGTCCTTTGACTAAGGAGTTTCCGTCAAAATTGGTGACTCCTCTTTTGGCTACTGACGAACCTGTTAACAGGGACACCGTACCGCCTACATCTACTTTTTTGTTGGCGTATAAAAAGCTTGGCATGGGCTTCATCGCACTGATGTTCCACTTTTCGTTTTCTTTGCGTTTGGAGTTCTTGTATTTTAAATACTCGGTTACTCGTAAATAAGGTTCTTCGTTTCTTAAAAAATTCATCTTTTTCTTTTTTCTCTTTTTGTTTTTTTAACTATTAAAATCTTCTACGGTTTCGTAGGAAATGTCTTCGGAAATTCCATCGTAGTTGGGACTGGTGTAACTTGATAAAAAGTCGGTGCTATCTAGTGCAAAGGGTTCGTTCCAATTGTCATAAGGAGATCCTAAAGCGGAATGTAATAGCGGACTCTTTTGCAACTTTTCATCCAACAGTTCTTTGACGAGTTCACCTGTTTGGGTGACGGCTGTTCCCATCGCCATGTCTTGTGCAATGGCTTTGCCTGTGGTTTTCCTGTCCAAATAGGCTGCGCCTACGACACCTGCCAAGGCTAACATGCCTTTTTTGAGCTTGGTGTTTTGCATCGGTAGCTTTTTAGCGGTTACACGTGAAAGCATTGCGCCTGCACTCATACTTAGCAAACTGACTACCGAGTTTTCTATTGATTCTTTTCTCATCGTTTATTTTTTTTGTGTCATCACGTACATGCCTCCTAACAATACGAGTATGCCTGCTCCAACTCCTACATACAACAGCGTGTTGTCTTTTTTAGGGGCTTGTTGTGTTTGTAATTGTAGCTGCATCATTTTTACCAAGTTGTCTACCGAGGTTTGCTGTGCTTGTGCTTGTTGTTCTAACTTGGCAATGAGCATCGGCGCAATGTCCTTGGTTTCGCCATTGGCTTGTTGTACATAGACTGGTTTTCCGTTTCGGGCTTGTTCTATTTGCGACCATGTTCCGCCAACGGTATTGATTATCCCCATCAGGTTCGCTCCGTCCCAAAATCCATGAAGTCCGCTTGCTTGTGGTTTAGAAAGTGCTTGGCTTTCTAAGGCTTCTTCTTGTTCGGCAAGCAATAGGTGTGTTTGTAACAAATTCATCATTCTTAGTTTTATACACTTACGGACTTCACCGTTTTGTGGGTTGGACTTTTTTTATTGAGATAGACGACTGCGCCTAACAGTGCAATACCTCCTAGTATCAATGGTGCGTTTTCTTTGGCGATTCCTGCAATGCGTTTCTTGTTGGCGTTGCTGACCTCAGTGGGTGTGGCGTTGGCTGCTTGGGCTTTTTCATGGTCTCTTTCTGCTTTGTACTTCGCAATTTTTTGCTTGACTTGGACAATGCTTTGTTTAATGGCATTGAGCTTTTGTTGGTTTGCTTTAATCACTGCATTGGCTTCTTTGATACCTTGGGTCTGTTGACGTTCCAAGGTTTGAAAAGCGCCTTTGATATGTCCTAGGGACTTTTCTGCATTGCGCAAACTTTCTTCGGCTTTTTTTCTTTTGGAGACTGCACCGTTACACCAAGCGCCTAAGCCTAACGCATCGGCGATGCCTTCTTCTTGGGCTAGCTGTTGTTGTTCAACTTTTATGGCTTGTTCTAAGCGCCGTACTTCTTTTTTAAGACTTTCCCATTCGGCGGCTTGTCGTCCGTTTTGGAGTGCCTTGTACTTGTTGTCCCATTCGGCTTTTTGCGCCCACACGCCTTTGGCTTGGTTGTTCAATCGACTGGCGATTCCATTGGAGGGACAAAAGCCGTCGAACCAACCATACAGCCCATACGGAACATGCGTGCCTATGGTGTCAAATTCTTCATTCATAACTTTTTATTTTTTTTGTAAAAACAATACGAGCAAGGCGGAGGCTGCTGCGCCAATACCTACTTGGATTTTTAATCGCTTGCGCTTTTTGGCTTGCTTATCTTCTGCCACATTTTTTTTAAAGCGTTCTTGATAGTCTCGTAGGGCTAATTCATTAGCAGTACGTGTGTTTTGAGCTTCTTCTTTTAGGTATTGGGTGTAGTTTGCATCGTATCGCAACCATACTTTGTAGAGTTCTCGTTGTAAGGGTTGTTCGAAATAATACAGCATTTCTCCGCCTAAATGTGCTTTGGCTCGTAAGGCTTTTACGTTGTCTAACAGTGGGGTTATTTCTTTTTCATAGCTTTTTTCCCGTCCGTCGTTATAGGTTTTTTGTAAATGGGCTAGGTTGTTCATTAGCCATTTTTCTGCATTGGCTTCAAATGGAAATATCGGGTCTAGTCCATAGGTGGATATTTCTTTTCGTACCACAATAAAGCGGTAGTCGGCTACGATGGGGTTGGTCTCGTTTTCCACCACAAAATAGAGCGTTCTACTGTTCACATTGGCTGACTTGGTAAATTCTTCTACCTTGAAATAAGGGGCGTGCTTTTTAAATTCTTCGAAAAAATTATCGATAAATGTTTTTATTTTTTCCGCAAAGGCTAACGCATGGGCTAGGGTTTCTCCGTCGCAATGTTCGTAAGAACTATAGGCGGTTTCGTTGCGTAAATGGGCAATGCCTAAATCTACTTCTTTGAATATTTCGTTGAACAAGTGTTGTGTCCTTGCACGGTTTCTAAAGGTGATGGCTTCGCCTAATTGGGTAATTTTTTGTTGTAGCTTGTCTCGTAAATCACGTCTGATTTTAAGTTCTACTACTGAGGCATCGTAATACGAACCACTACAGGAGTTCATTTCTTGTATGAATTCACTCACGGCATAGTTCACTAGTTTTCCAACGCCTTTTACGAGTTCTCCTCCAATAGCTCCTGATAAGCCTTGGGATTTGGGAGTCATTAATACATCGTCAGATTGGTGTATGTCCTGTTCTTTGAATGTTTGTAAGGTGCCGTCTATGGTATAGTACCCGTCGTTTAGGTCAAATGTGTGTTGGTTTTTTGGAACTATTACATATACGTGACTGTAGCCCTCGCCCTCTTGTTGTATAACACGTCGCAAGTAGTGTGTAACCCCACAATTTAATAGCACACTGCTTGCGAAAATGCTATAACTTTTGCAATCCAATCCCTGTGAGCGAGTCGCCCAAGCACAGGCAGGGCTACGTAATAATTGGTCGTAGGTATCTATCTTGTATTGTAGATGCTGATACAAAAACCTGTGTAGCTCCTTGCATAATTTTTGTAAGGGGTGGTTTGCAAATTTTTCTTGGGATAGCTTTTGGGTGTGGTGTTGGTATTTATATACCCACAACGCCATACTTTCAATTGCTACCTTGGTGTCTCCGTTGGCAATTTTTACACTACTACAGTCGCTATGTGGAAGTAACTTGTCGTATGTACTTCCTTTTTGGATGGGTCTGTATAAGATGGTATTAATTGCCTCGGGATTCACTTCTTTTTCTTTTGCTGAGTCAAAAGTACTTGAAGTGTTTTGTGAGCATTCAGGGTTTGAAAGGCTTCGCTAAGCTTTGCTGTAATTAGCTAACTTTTGGGAGGGTTTGGTAAGATTAGGGAGGGTTTACGTGTTTCCGTAAACTAGTAATATTTACTTTTTCTACATTTGAGATATAATTAAAATTTTAAAAAAATAGTATGGGAGTAATTACAAAAGGAGATTTACAATATGAATACTCATGGACAGCCATTCCATCTGATGATCCAAGAGTAACAGGAAACCCTGACAGCACATTCTTAAATAGAAGTGAAGGATATGAAATGTTATACTTTATAAATAAATTTTGTGAATTAACAAATTTAACCACTAAAGATAACGCTCTTAAAGCAGAAACCAAGATTAAAGAACACTTACCATCCAGCATTAGAAGTCAAGCTAATGTGCAAGCCTGGTTAGTTAAAAATTGGTAAAAGTATTATTAAAAGAGGAAGTTTTAATCACTTCCTCTTTTTTATACCAAATCATATACTTCTAAAAATCGTCGTACCTCGCTTGGTCGTAGTTTCTTTTTATGTTTGGCTACCTCAAAAGGTAAATGGCGTATCTCTGCGATAATCTCATTAATCGTTACTCGCATTTCTCTTTCTGGTAGGTAATAGTATTTTTCAAATAGTTTCTTTTTACTGTAAATAGCGGTCATTGTTCATGTGTTTACTGCTAATAGGCTTTCTCATAGACATACCCTGTAATGGTATTGTTGCCATCATACACATATACCTTTTTGGGTTCGTGTACGTAACTGGTGCTTCCTGACATTAGAATGTAATTGATAAGGTTTTGATTGTCTAACTTGTAGTAGTAACGCAGGGTTACTCGAATGATAAATGTTTCAAACTGACAAAAAAATTCTTCTTCGCTTATTCTACCGTCTTCATGGTATCTTTTTCCTCCGATATTGTCTTGATGCTCTTTAACAAAACTTAACAGCTTTTCGTAAGTGTTGGCTTGTAAGTAAGCGACATACATGGGGTCTTGCTCTTTGGTTTTAGGTGGAGCTTCTGCAATTCCTCCTTGTAATTTCAATTCGTTTTCTAACATACTTTTTAAACTCTGTGCATTTCCATAAAATCTCGTATCGTTTACATTGGTTACATTTCTTGCGAGTATGGTAATGCCTTGTTGTTCGTCTTTGTAATTGGTGTTGTGGGTAATTAGTATTGCTTCGTTAGGGTATCTCGGATGCTTATGGATAGACATTGTGGGTAAAATATGTTCTATCGCTCCTGATGTTCCCATGATTACTATATTACCATTTGCTGATTGTTGTATTTTCATATTCGTTTTTTAATTGTACTTCTCTTTTTTGAGTTTCCTTGCGCTTTATTGCGTTTTTCTTGCGTCTTCCAATACTGCTTTTCTTCTTGGAGTTCACACCATTTTTGATAACTGTTCATTGCTTATTTTTTATCTAATTCTGATCTCCCAACGATAGACTGATTTACTGGCGAGCTTAATGGGTATTTCGGGGTTTCAGATTTTCAGTCTCGTACTACAAACCCTTTTTCTGTGTTGGTTGATGCTTTGTTGTTCTTTTTATGCGGTTATTATTGTCGTGATATGTTGTTTGGTCTGATTGTCAAAAAACATAAGTTGATTGGTAGCGCCTACATATTTTGACTTTTGAAATCGTTTGTACATGCTATTGATTAAGGTGTTGATGGTTTTATTGTTTTTACTCAAATGGTTATACCAAACGGGGTTTGCATAGGTGGTATGGCTTGTTTTATACTTTAAATGACTGTTGCCATTTTTTAAGAGGATAACCATTTTTAGCTTGCTACATTTGGGACAGGTGATTTTGTGTCCTGTTCCGCAATGGCATCGGTTTTCTTTTTTGCTCATTTTTTAGATTCTGTTTTATTGATTATAGTGTATCATAGTGGGCAATACGGATAGATAGCTATGTGGTAGGTTGGTTTGTACATAGGTGTATAGCTGTTTTGCTGTATAATTGCCTTTTTCATATTTCTTGATGGCTGTTGTAATTTTCTTTTGATAGGTCGCTTT
>NZ_JBLWTZ010000030.1:0-24820 GCF_048269885.1 Tenacibaculum sp.
GTATATAGGTTAAATAAGTTTACGCCATCATTATCATCGTCACATTGAATAAGTTCTTGGTTAGGGATCAGTTTGGGTAAAGGGTAAACAGTAACTTTTTTATAAAGCGGAATGTCTTGACTGTTGATGTTAATAGTAGCAGTGACAATATAGTCTCCTGGAGCAGTATATGCATGTTCAGGGTTCATTAGGTTGCTTGTGTTTCCATCACCAAAATCCCATGTTACACTAGCAATAGGAGCATACGAATCAAGAGCAAAGTTAAACATGTCAAAGACACATTGATTTTCGGTAATAATTCTATTTCTAAAATAGGATTGAACAAAGTTAGGAAGCCCTTTTAGGGAAAAATTTGGACTAACACTTGTATTTTTATTGAAAGTAGGAAGATCAGTAGCTACATTTTCGATGCTACCAATTTGTTCATGATTAAAGTTATCATCATGGCAAGCGGCATATATGATTTCGTTTTTAGATAATTGTAGTGAGCCTATTTTATAAGCATTAGTAGAAAAAATCAGTTTTTTAGATTCAAAAAGATCTCCTCCTTCTAATCGATATTCATAGATGTAGTTATTATCTCCATTTTCAGATGAAAAAAAGATTTTTTTAGAGTCAATAGAAAACTCAACCCCCTTAGGAAACCTTGCAGCTAAAGGAGCTGGGTCTGTAATAATTCTTTTGTTGAAGGTAATTTCACCTGTTTCACTATTAAAATTATAAATGTAAAGGTATCTATCAATATAATCAGCAACGGCAATGTATTTACCATTTGGAGATACTTTCATATCGCCATAAGTAGAAACTGTTTCTGAACCTTGTACAGTAATAGGAGATCGTATAAGGCCTGTTTCATTTATTTTAAATATAGAAAAAGTGTCATATTTACTACTGGCGGAAGATTGTTTACCGAAGGTAATTAACCAAAAATCTTTACCGTTTTTATGATGAACAGCAGTTATTCTTTGTGTAACAGTTTCCTTAATTCTCGAATACCGTATGGTCACTTCACCTAAAGGGTCGTTTTTAAAACTAACTTCCGAAAAAAACAAACCAACAGGAAGAAATGGATCGGTTGATTTATTTTCTCTTGTTGTAAATATGTAAAAAGTGTCTTCAGTAAGAGGTTTCTTTATAATGATAGAGTTTTGTAAATTTTCTAGCTCTCCAGCTATCAAACTACCATTCTTCATAATTTCATGGTTGCTGTTCCATACAGCACTACCGTTGGTGTAAAACAATAAATTTCCATTACTATCTGAGATACTAGAGCAACCTGCAGGCGCAATCATTTGCCCGTTGGTAAGAGTATTGACTACATCAATACCAAAATTAAGCCCCGCTTTATTTCCAAAAAACCAATGATCGGTTTCTCTTTGTGAAAAGCAAAAAAGAGAGAAAAAAAAGAAAAAACAAGGTAGTAATTTATTCATAGCGTATTAACTGTTTGCTAACATGCAATTTAGGAAAAAACTATGGGATTTATATGTTAAAGTTTTTTATTAAAAAACTATTTTCTCAGTAAAGAAAAATGTCCTGTCTTTTTCCGAGTTTTACCATACCTGTCAATTAACTCAGCACGGTACCAATAATCGTTTGAAGGAAGAGTGGAGCCGTTGTATACACCATCCCAACCTTGACTATTTTTATCGGTAATTTCATTGATTAATTTTCCAAAACGATTAAATATCTGAACGTTAACAACCTCATAATAATCATTGTTAACACCTAAAACGTTCCATGTATCAAAATGACCATCTCCATTTGGAGTAAAATGACGTTGGAAATAAATAGTTGAAATTTGGTTGGATGTTGTAATGCCACACCCATTACGATCTCTAATTGAAATAGCATTTAAGCCTGGAGGTATGTTGGTAAATGTATATGAAAGGTTTTCATTGCCTTTCACAAAATCACCGAGATTTGTACTGTTTAAAGCGTATTCGTAGTCGCCAATTCCATCTATTGTGATTTCAATTTTATTATTGTCAGGATTGTCTTGATCATCTACTGATTTGATACTTACAATTAATGCTTGATTGGATTCTTTTACAAAAAAGGTATTGTAACCCATGTAAGAAGTAGGTATTTCAGGATGGTTTCTATAGGCTTCAACTTTATATTCTCCTGAAGCATTGGCATTATAAATAGCCGATGTTTCTCCAGAGATTAACTTCCCATCTAAATACCATTTGTAAGTATCTGTTACAACTCCTGTATCCGCATCCAAGGGAGTGGTATGTGGTTGAGGACTTAGTCTTGGATTATCAACACAAAGAATAATTTCATTAGGATTTCCTTGGGGGATAGGGATTTTTTCTACAAAAATTTTAAAATTTCCCACTGATTCACAAGATGTGGCTCCTTTGTTTGAAATTCGTATGTATACATCAGAACCGTTAGAGAACAAATCATCTTCATACGGAGTTACAATTTGATTGGTTTGTAATGCAGCATCAGCTGCTGTTCTGTAATATTGAAAGTCATGAGTCATTTCAGATAATGAACCTCCAGAGTCGTTAATTATTTGTTGTGTCTTTAAAGAAAAATCAAAAAAACCATCGTTGGTACCTATACTAAATGTAGCATCAGGATTAGCAGCATTTTGATCTAATTCGTGAATATATTCATCGCTATATGAAGTCAACCCCGTTGGATTTACTTGTAAATTAATAATATCAGTTTGATAGCATTGGGTATTATTATTCGTGACTTTTACAAGGATAGAGTGATTTGTGGCTACAGAATTAATGTAGTTATTTTTGTCAATTGGTGATGAAAAACTAGTGTCAGATGTTTCAAAAAAATCAATTGTAACATCAGCAAGATCATTCACCAGAGTGCTTGCTAGTATGTCTAAATTAAAAGTAGCAAAACCATCAATAGGATTGCTGTCAAAATCACATTGTATATAAGGCTGAATCTTATGTATTGTAGGTTTAGGTTCGAAGGTAATTTGAACTTTGCCAGTGTATGTTTTTTTACAGTATGAATTAGATTCTATTTGTATTTCATATAAACCGCTTCCAAAACTGGTATTATTAATAGTTAAAATCCTGGTATTGGCTATTTCTTTCCCATCTTTAAACCAAGTATATATATCACTAGGGTTGTTTGTTTCAGGAGCTACATCGTAATTATCCCCTATACAAAATATTTGATTGGTGTTATTTAAAACTTCATTCGTGTTTAGGTCTATTAATTTTACAGGAGCAAAGAATGATTGAATAAAAGGCGGTAATCCTTGAGAAGACCTTGCTCCATTTAAACTAACAGCATTTGATGTAAATATTATGTCTGTAGGGTTGTCTTCAGGGTTTTCTATGGCTCCTAAATAACTTCTGTCAGGAATAGATGCATAAATTTTTCCGTTAGGAGCGAGTTGTAATGCGCCTCTATAACCTTGTTCTTGATGAACTTGTGTTTTAGTTTGTGCAATATTTGAGTCTAACAAGTCGTATTGAAAAACTCTAAAAGAATCACTGTTTTCATGGTATAAAGAGGCGTATAGTTTTGTTGATTGTTGAGAAAACTCAACACCGTAAGGTGAGCCATCAAGTGGTCCGTCTGTAAGAAGGAGCCCGCTAGAAGTAACACTACCAGTAGCGTTGTCAAAATCGTATAACACTAATCTTCCGCTCCCATCATTTGTAAAGTCCGCTAAAGCGACCTTGGTTCCATCAGGTGATACCTTTAAATAACCTCTCTTATCTCTTAAGAAGTATGATGAAGGTGAAGTTACAGGTGTAGTTGAGTCTACCCCATCTTTATTAATTTTATAAGCATAAAAAGTGTTTTGTACGATAGACAAAATCCATATTTCTTTACAGTCTTTTCCTTGAACAGCCGTAACCTTTTCAGACCATTGTCGCTCTCGTCCATCGGAAAGGTTAACGGGACCAGAAATAATTTCTCCTCCATCGCCTCTAGAAATATCGATGGTATAAAAACGAAAGCCGGGATTATTAGGGTAGGGAAGACTTCCAATAAAATCTGTTCCTACAGTGAAAATATAATATATGTTTTTGTCTTCTGGATTCGGGACAATTAGGCCAGATTGAGAGCTTGACGGGTTACCTTCAAGGTTATTGGCAACTCCTCCCGCTGAGTAACGCATCAACTCGTGGTTTTTTGTCCAAACATTAATTCCGTCGGAATAAAATAAAAGATTACCATTCTCATCAGAAATAGAAGAACAACCTTCATCTGTTCTCAATAACCCGTCATTTAATGCAACCGGATTTCCTGAGTTAAAATCAAGACCTGCATTGCTTCCAAAATACCAAACATTAGCTTCTTTTTGGCTGTATAAAGAGACAGAAGCTATGATAAAAAGTGTCAGAAATAGTTGTTTTCTCATTTAAATGGAATTATTATACAAATAAAACAACTAAACTACACAAAACCCTCTATAAATCTCGTTTTTTTAACAAAGCATATGATAAATAAATAAAAATAGCTGTCCAAATGAGTACAATTACAATATTAAACAAACTTACAGAGTAATCTTTAGTAAAGTTTTCTCCTATTTGATTAGCAACCGACTTTACAGCACCTAATCTTGTAAATGGTTCTTTAATTAAATTAGCCATAGACTCTAGCGGAAAAAACTGCATGATTGAGTTTACAGCTTCATCAATCCCTGTTTTTACATTTCTAAAAGTCCAATATAAATAGCCTTTAATTAAGCTTTCTATAATTAACCAGACAATCATTGCGGCAACAGCAAAGGCAGATCGCTTAATTAAGACGCCTAAAAATAGACCAAAAGAGAAGAAGCCTAAAAGTTTAATAAAAAAGGCAAATAAATAATCTAAATCTGAAAAAATAATAGAGATTTCGTTGAAATCAGAATAAATGGCACCAAGAATTAAGGAAACAATAAAAACAAAAATGGTAGAAATAAGTGCAAAGGCTATAACAGTATAGAATTTTGAAAGAATGAATTCTTTTTTGCTCAAACCATCAATTAAATTTTGTTTTAAAGTCTTGTAACTGTATTCGTTTGCCATCATAGAAACTATTACAAGTAGTAAAAAGAATTTAAAAATAGCTGCCATAAAGGTGTTAAAGTGCCAGATGTATGGGAAATTAAAAATTCCTTGTTCAGCTAAATGAAATTTGATAGGTCCGATATCAAATTTTATTGCGGCAATTAAAGCTATAGAAGTTAATAATGCGAAGTAGATAATTGAAAGAACTTTACTAGCTCTGTTATATTTTAATTTATGAATTTCGATAGTTAAAAGTCGTAACATGGTCTAAGTTTATTGGTTGTTGGTAAGGTCTAAGAATTGTTGTTCTAAGCTAGGTTTGCGTTTCACTAAGTGAGAAAGAGAAATTCCTTTATTAAATAAAAAGGTATTAATTTCTGAAGCCGAAAGCTCTGAAGCCAAACTTGCTATTAGCATTCCGTTTTCTTCTTTAATACTTGCTATTGCTGAGTGGTTTTCTAAAAGCTGCGTAAGTGTTTCTTGGTTAGCTGCTTGTAGCTCAAAAAATCCATTAGAAGCAGTCATCTCATCAACTCTACCACTGTATAATTTCACACCATTTCTTATAACTACTACATGTGAACATACTTTTTCTACTTCGTCGAGCAGGTGAGAGGCAAGTAAAATGGTAGTGCCGTTTTTAGCAATTTCTTTAATTATTTGACGAATTTCATGTATTCCTTGAGGATCTAACCCGTTTGTTGGTTCATCTAAAATTAAAATTTCAGGATCATTTAACAGGGCAGAAGCAATGGCCAAGCGTTGTTTCATTCCTAAGGAATAAGTTTTGAATTTACTATTTCTACGCTCGTAGAGGTTGACAATCTTAAGTTTTTCTTCAATTTTATCGTATGAAACCCCTTTGATTTTACAAATTAGTTGTAAGTTTTGAACAGCGCTCATGTAGGGATAAAAATTAGGGCGTTCTATAATAGCTCCTACTTTTTTTAAAGCTTCGTGAGTAGATAAGTTTCCATTAAACCAGCTAAAACTCCCAGAGGTTTTGTTTACTACATTTAAAATAATCCCTAAAGTAGTAGATTTACCACTTCCGTTAGGACCTAAAATTCCGTATACTGTGCCTTTTTGAATATCGAAAGAAAGATTGTTTACGGCATGAACTTTTCCGTATTTTTTATCGAGGTTTCGAATAGATAAAATTGTTTCCAAGCTATTTTGGTTTTTGTTGATTATATGTATTTGACGATTGATATAAATTATTGTTACAATGTATAAAAAAGAAAAGACTTCTTGAATTCAAGAAGTCTTTTACTGTTGTTAAGATGTATGTGTTTTTTATTTGTTGTCTATTAATCTAAACCCTTCACCATGAATGTTTAAGATTTCAACATTTTCATCACTTTTTAAATATTTACGAAGCTTAGCAATATAAACATCCATACTACGAGAAGTGAAATAATTATCATCTCTCCATATTTTAGTTAAAGCCAATTCACGAGGCATTAAGTCGTTTTTATGAATCGCTAACATTCGTAAAAGCTTACTCTCTTTAGGTGAAAGTTTTTGAGCTTCACCACCTTTGTAAGTTAAATGACGTAGTTTTGAGTTGAAGTCAAACGCCCCAATTTTAAATTCAAACTCATCACTATCGTTTGTCTTTTCAGTTTCTTTACGTTGTAAAATAGCTTTGATTTTATGTAATAAAACTTCAGAGTCAAAAGGTTTGTTTAAATAATCATCAGCCCCTACTTGGTAACCTTTTAAAACATCTTCTTTAAGTGTTTTAGCTGTTAAGAAGATAATAGGAATTTCTTTGTTGGTAGCACGAATGTCTTCAGCTAAAGAAAAACCATCTTTACGAGGCATCATTACATCTAAAATACATAAATCGTATTCTGCATTTTTAAACATAATTAAACCATCTATTCCGTCTTTAGCATGCGTAACGTTGTAATCATTTAACGCTAAATAATCTTTCAGAACTGTTCCAAAATTAGGATCATCTTCTACTAATAATATTTTTTTACTCCCCATTTCTTCATAATTTATATTAATGGTAATTTAACTGTAAATGTGCTTCCTTTACCTTTTTCACTTTCAACGTAAACGGTACCTTGGTGACTGTCTATAATTTCTTTTACATAAGCTAAGCCTAATCCATGTCCCTTTACATTGTGTATATTCCCTTTGTGTTCTCTATAAAATTTATCGAACACATATTTTTGAGCGTTTCTGCTCATTCCTATGCCTTCATCTTTTATCTTAAAGATAAAGTATTTATTTGTGTTTTCAGTAAATACATCAATTTTTGGTGCATTTTCTGAGTATTTTAATGCGTTTTCTAACATGTTGACAACAACGTTTGTTAGGTGAAACTGATTTCCAAGAACCTCGGTTGAAATAGCTTCGAAATGAGTTGTAACTCTTCCTTTTTTATCGTCGGTTAAGAGTTGAATGTGTTCAATGGCTTCTTCAATTATGTCGTGCATATCTACTGCATCCTTACTAATTTCAATTTGGTTTTTCTCTAACCTTGAAATTCGCAACACATTTTCTACCTGTCCGTGCATGCGCTTATTCTCGTCACGAATCATTTGAACGTATCGTTTCACTTTTTCTTCATCCGATATGATTTTTGGGTTTTTAATAGCATCTAAAGCCAGGTTAATAGTAGCAATAGGTGTTTTAAACTCATGTGTCATATTGTTAATGAAGTCCGTTTTTATTTCAGAGATCTTTTTTTGACGTATAAGCTGATATAACGATGTTGAAAAAGCAGCAATGATAATTCCTATAAAAAATAAAGAAAGTATCAATATTTTCATCATACCTGAAAGCAGGTTCTTTTTCTCGTTAGGAAATTTAACATATAGCTTGTACTTACTATTGCCGTTTTCATCTTCCAATAACGGGTAATTAATATCTTCTGGCTGTATGTTAAAGTACCCCGATTTTAATTGCGTTGCCAAACCATCCTCGTAAACAACATATTTAAAATCTTGCGTAATATTCATTTTAGCAAACTCTTCTTTAAGAGTATTGCTTAACTCTTTATTGCTTATTCTTTGGTTGATAGGGAACACTGCTTTACTTCGTCTAAAAGCATGTTCCATCACTTCATCATTCCAATTGTTATATGTTCTGAAAGAAGAATAGCGACTTTCATCTAAAAAAGGTTTGAAATCTTTACTTTCAGATTTTATTATTTGAGAAAAGTAAATATCTTCTTTTCCCGAGTATCGTTTGATAACAATAGAATCATTATCCACAAACTCACTAGGCATTTTAATACTCTCTTCTAAAATCGTACTTCCAAAAGAAAACTTTTTTTTACTTACTGTATCAACTTGTTGAAAAAGAAAAGTTGTTATTTCAGCTTCCGTTCTAAGCTTGTCATTTTCAAAATAGTCCTTATAGTTTTGCTTGAACTCTAAATACTCTCTTTCTTTGATATTTTCAGAAGTACGAGCTAAAGCAATTTTTACATTGTTTTTAAATTGTTCCTTTTTATTTTTGATAGCATCGTTAATCCAATACACTTGAATAGAGATGATACCTATTAAGGAAATACTCATTAAAACAACAATGAGAATAAAAATTTTCTTACCCATTATTCAAAAATAAATTAATAAAATTTAGGGGTGTAATCTTTTAACTTAGATTAACAAAGTTACTATAAAATTAAGATAATTTTAACAGAAAAGATTAACAAAGCGTAAATTAACACAGTTTTTTTGTTAAAGAATTATGGATTTTTAAGACTTGTTCTCTTGTTTTTGTAAGTGTAAGATTTTCAATTAAATAATTTGATTGAAGTATTTTTTTAGCCTCGTTCCACTGGTTTTTCATTCTGTTTTTTACGTCCTTCATGGTTGCGTTATCTCTTTTTATAACTCGGTTAATTTTTACATCTTTTGGAGCGGTAACAGTGATAATTTTGTCGCAAAAAGAATTGCTGCCGTTTTCAAAAAGAATAGCATTTTCATATAAGATGTAATCTTTAGAGCTGTTCTCTTTTATAAAATCTTGTAAGTGTTCCTTAACAATTGGGTGTACAATGGCGTTAAGAGTGGCTAATCTCTCTTTGTTATTAAAAACAATTGAAGCTAAATAAGGTCTGTTCAGCTCATTGTTTAGGTAAACTTGCTCGCCAAATTCGGCAATTAATTGCGTTTTAATTTGAGTTGAGGTGTTCATTAGCTTTTTTGCCTCATCATCAGCAATATAAACGGCTATATTTTTAAATTCTGAAAACATGTTAACGACCGTAGATTTTCCACTACCAATACCACCTGTTAAACCTATTACCATTTTATTCGTATATTAAAAAGTCAATTTTATTGGGAACTATTCTCACTAAAGTAACTATTTCAGGAAGGTCATTTATTTGAGGTGTTAGGTAATTAACTTCTTTGTTTTTTGCTTGTAAGTAATCACATTCTACTTTAAATAAATCTGGGGTTACTTCGTTAAAGTTTTGCAAACCTACTTTGTAAATAACTTTCACTTTTTTAGGAAAAACATTAATGCCGTTAGGGGCATTTTTAACAAACACAGGGACTTCTATTTCTCCTTCTGTAAACTTGTCTACATCAATACTAATTTTAGCTGTAGAGTGACTTGATTTAAGTTGTGTGTTCTCTGGGAAAATAATTGAAGAGTGTATGTCAATGCTTTTTGATAAGTTTTCTAAAGTAATGTGCTCTACATTTAAAAATTCGGTTTCAGCAACATAGGTTTCATCTCCAGAAATTAAAACACTGTCTGGAGTAATGGTTACAGGCTTTGAAAGATCATAACCTAACTGAAAAGAGATGTTTAAATTGGGTTTTAAAGGGACTTTTTTTGAACTGAGTATACCTATTTTTAAAGGAATACTGTCCTCTTCTATTTTTAGTAATTCAATACTAGATTTTAGTTGTTCTTGAACTTCAGGAATAAGGTTTTTAGATAAAAAGTAATAATTGGTTCCAGATTTTCTCAAAGCATTGTCGATGTTCAGTTCGATAGGTTTATGAGTGATGCTGGCAACTAATAAGTTATACCCACTGCTTTTTAATTGTAAAGAAAGGTTTTTTACTGGTGTTGCTATTAATGTTTTTTGCTGTGGTAGTTGTGTATACTCAACGTCATATACAATGGTTGTATTATATTCTTTTGATAGGTTAATGAGTAACCAAAAAAATACAGAAGCAGTTAAAAAACCAAAAAAAGTTTTAGGTATGTTAAATGTTGTTTTCAAGAAATAGTTTATTGATGCAATCTACATAAAAAACAAAAAAAGTGAGCTCATGAGCTCACTTTTTTATAAAAAATGTTCTTGTTATTTTTTAATTTCCGTTGTATATTTTTTACTCATTTCCATAGAAATGGCAGAGCGCTCAAACTTTATCTTACCAGCCCCTGTTTCAATGGTTACTGTGTTATCGGTATCGTTTATTTCAACAATTTTACCATGAATTCCGCTAGTGGTAACTATTTTAGCTCCTTTTTTAATTTCTGTTTGAAATTGTTTTTCCTTTTTTTGACGTTTCATCTGTGGACGAATAATTAAAAAGTAAAAAACGGCAATTATGGCCACAAAAGGAAGCATGTTCATTAAGCTTTCTTGTGAGCTCGCTTGTAAAAAAATGGTTGTAAACATTATGAGTTCTTCTTTTTAGGGGTTACCATTCCAGAAATCTTTATAACCTCTCTACCTTTTTCAGTATTGGTTGTTAAAGTGATGGATTTTGATTGCTTGTTAACTCTTCCATTGG
The DNA here is from genome assembly GCF_048269885.1 of Tenacibaculum sp. Classification (NCBI taxonomy): domain Bacteria; kingdom Pseudomonadati; phylum Bacteroidota; class Flavobacteriia; order Flavobacteriales; family Flavobacteriaceae; genus Tenacibaculum; species Tenacibaculum sp. Next base: position 10,715 of record NZ_JBLWTZ010000030.1, read on the forward strand.
TGTTAAAGCTAACTTTAATATCTCCTGTTTTACCTGGAGCAATAGCTTCTTTTGGCCATTCAGGAACAGTACATCCACATGATGCTTGTGCATTTGTAATGATTAAATCACTCTTACCAGTATTGGTTACTACGAAGGTAGTTTTAACAATTTCTCCTTCGTTAACAGTACCAAAGTCAAATTCTTCTTTGTCAAAAGAAATAACAGGAGTTCCTAAACCAATAGAGCTATCCCTTTTTTCTGCGTTTTCAACATTTTCTTTTTTAACTTTTGATGAAGCATTTCCTTGTCCGCAAGAAACTAACATTCCTGCAGAAACAACCAATGCTACTATTACTGCTATTTTCTTCATTTTAAAATATTTTTAGTTTGTTGTAAAAATACTAATTTATTATAATAAACCCCTACCAATTTTAACCATCTTATTTGAACTCAGATAGTCTTTGGCTAATTTATCTAAAACCCCATTAATAAAATAACCACTTTTATTGGTAGAATAATCTTTTGCTAATTCGATATATTCGTTAATGGTAACCCTACTTGGTATAGATGGGAAGTGTAAAAACTCTGTAATCGCCATTTTAATAATAATCATATCTATATCAGCAATTCTATCCGCTTCCCAGTTAGGAGTTTTTTCTTTGATATCTTCTTCGTATTTGTGTTGATGTAGCATTGTTTTAGTAAACAAGTCAGAAACAAAAACTTTATCATCATTATCTTTATACAAACTGCCTAAAATAAAAGGCTTACTTGCTTTTTGCTTGTTTAAAGATTTTAAAATCCAAGTATTAACAAATGGAATATCATCAACCCAAGAAATCATTTTATCTTCAAAATAGTCAGCTAATTTTTCATTAGGAGCTACTATTTCTCTAAAAAAGTCAATAACAAATGCTTTGTCTACATTATAAGAATCTTCTACGGTATCCATATACTTTTTGTAGAGGTCACTTTTTTGTAATTCATCTAACAAGATTTTTACATACTCGTCATCAAGATCCCAGTAGTTAAGCTTGTTAAACTCTACATAACCTTCCAAACTTACACTTTCATGGAGTGAGTTTAGAAGCTTGTTTTCTATGAATTTTGTATTTGGATTGAGTTCTTCTTTTGTGGCTAGTATTTTCTTTTTAGAAAGCGCTATTCTCTTACGAGCTAACTTCTGTACTTCAACTAATAATTGAAGGTTTAAAACGTACAAATCGTACATTTTTTGAATGCTGTGTTTTAAGAATTTTTCTTCCTTAACTAAATCATCGCTATGCGATTGTTGCATCGCATAAACCGATTGCATTACTTTAACACGAATATGTCTTCTGTTAATCATTCTAAAGAACTTTAAAAAAAAGAGCGATAGAAACTATTTCTAACGCTCTGCAAAAGTAAAACTTTTTTATTTTTTAGCTAGCTATTTTGCTCTTTTTTGCGAGCATCAATTCTTGCTTGCGCAATATTGAAAGCAGCTTGATGTGTTGTAATATTTTCTTTTTCTGATAAATTAAAAATTTCTAATGTAGTATTGTAAATGTTTTCAGTTCTTTTTAAGCTTTCAGCTTTGTCATAACCTACAACTTCAGCATATACATTAATAATTCCACCAGCGTTAATTAAGAAGTCAGGAGCATAAGCAATTCCTCTTTCTTTTAACATAGTACCGTGTTTTAGCTCATTAGCCAATTGGTTGTTAGCAGCACCTGCAATTACCTTCGCTTTTAATTGAGCAATACTTTCATCATTAATAGTGGCACCTAAAGCACATGGAGCGTAAATATCAACATCTAATCCAAAAATGTCATTTCCTAACACTACGTTTGCACCATATTTTTTACTTAACTCTTCTAAACGGGCTTCGTTAATATCATTTAAAACAACTTGTGCTCCTTCGTCGGTAATGTGCTTCACTAAAGTTTCACCAACATGCCCCACTCCTTGAACTAAAACTTTTTTTCCAGCTAATTTGTCAGTTCCAAACTTGTATTTAGCAGCAGCTTTCATACCCATGTAAACACCATAAGCGGTTACAGGAGAAGGATTTCCAGAACCTCCAATACTTTCAGAAACACCTGTTACATGTGGAGTAACTTCACGGATGATATCCATGTCGCGAGTTTCCATTCCAACATCTTCAGCAGTAATGTATTTTCCGCTTAAAGAATTAACAAACTCACCAAATTTACGCATTAAAGCGTCATTCTTTTGAGTTTTAGCATCACCAATAATAACTGCTTTACCACCCCCAAGGTTTAATCCAGTAACAGCAGATTTATATGTCATACCACGAGACAAACGTAACACATCATTTAAAGCTTCCCATTCACTTTTATATTGCCACATTCTAGTACCTCCTAAAGCAGGTCCTAAAGTTGTATTGTGGATACCGATAATTGCTTTTAAACCTGTATCTTCGTCGTTGCAAAAAACGATTTGCTCGTGATTGTCAAAAGATAGCTGACCAAACACTGGGTCATTCTTAAGATCTTTAGTATCAATGATTTCTGATGTCATTTGTTTTGTTTTTTAATTTGAGATGATTTGGACAATCTCAAAAATTCGAGGGCAAAAGTAAGAAATCGTTAAAACATAAGCAAAAAAAGAGGTCTCAATTAAGGTATCTTTAACAAGACCCCTTTATAAAGTTTAATTTTTATAATAAAATAGAATTGAAAGCATTACAATACTTAAACAAGTACTTTGTTAAATACAAATGGAGGTTGTTATTAGGAATTTTTATAACTGTATTAGCTAAAATATTTACGTTAAAAGTACCCAACTATGTGTTAACTTCTTTAAATGTTGTAGAAGACTATCAGTTGGGGAGAATAACGGAGTTATCGGAGGTGAAAAGTATTCTTTTTACAAATATTTTACTCATAATTGGGGTAACATTGTTAGGTGGCTTTTTTACATTTTTAATGCGTCAAACCATAATTGTAATGTCTCGGTTAATAGAGTTTGATTTAAAAAATGAAATTTACCAACAATACCAACGACTATCACTTAATTTCTATAAACAAAACAGAACAGGTGATTTAATGAATCGTATTAGTGAAGATGTGTCTAAAGTTCGTATGTATTTTGGACCAGCCATTATGTACTCGTTAAACATGTTGGTTTCTTTCGCTGTTGGGTTTACTCAAATGTATGCAATATCACCAAAACTTACCCTGTATACAATGATACCGTTTCCTGTTTTATCGGTATCGGTTTTTATTTTAAGTAAGCAAATTAACAAACGAAGTACAGTAGTTCAGCAATACCTCTCAAAATTAACAACGTTTAATCAGGAATTTTTCTCTGGTATTAATGTAGTAAAATCGTATGCAATAGAAAGTGCTGTGATTAAGAATTTTGATACGTTGGCAGATGCGAGTAAAGATAAGAATATAAACTTATATAAAGTACAAGCCTTGTTTTTTCCATTAATGATTTTATTAATTGGAATTAGTAATATCATCGTTTTGTATGTAGGCGGTACATTATATATCAATGGTGAAGTTAAAGTTGGAGCTATCGGAGCTTTTGTTATGTATGTAAATATTTTAACATGGCCTGTAGCTGTGGTTGGTTGGGTAACTTCAATGGTGCAACAGGCAGAAGCTTCTCAAGAAAGAATAAATGAATTTTTAGAACAAGTTCCTGAAATTGAAAATGCAAATGAAGAAGAAACTATCGTAGAAGGAGGTATTGAGTTTAAACAGGTTTCATTAACCTATGAAGATACGAATATCACAGCATTAAAAGAGGTAAGCTTTAAGGTAGAAAAAGGAGAAACATTAGCAATATTAGGAAAAACAGGAAGTGGGAAATCGTCTATTATAAACTTGATTTCACGATTGTATGATAGCACATCGGGAACTGTATTAATAGATGGGAAGGATGTTAAAACCTGTAATTTATATGATATAAGAAATCAAATTGGTTTTGTACCGCAAGAACCTTTTTTGTTTTCAGATACTATTGAAAACAATATAAAATTTGGTAAAGAAAACGCCACAGAAGAAGAAATTATTGAAGCTGCTAAAAATGCGGTTATACACGATAATATTATCGATTTTAAGCAAGGGTATAAAACTATTTTAGGAGAACGAGGTGTTACGCTTTCGGGAGGACAAAAGCAACGAACCTCTATAGCGAGGGCCATTATAAAAGATCCTAAAATTTTAATTTTTGACGATTGTTTATCGGCTGTTGATACTGAGACAGAAGAAAGAATTTTATCAAACTTAGAGCGAGTTTCTAGCGATAAAACAACGATAATAATAAGCCATAGAGTATCGTCAGCAAAAAATGCGGATAAAATAATTGTACTCGATAACGGAAAGATCATTCAGCAAGGTGTTCATAATCAATTAGTAAAACAAGAAGGGTATTACAAAGAGCTATATGAGCAGCAGCTTTTAGAAAAAGAAATATAGCATTTCGTATTGTCAAGTCAAATATTTTGTTAGATTTGTTGAGAAAAATTTAAGTAAACAACTATTATTTTAAGTAGCGAATTATGAGCGAGAGAGTAGAACAAGAGGAAATCTTTTCACAGGTTTTAAGAGCAGGAAGAAGAACCTATTTTTTTGATGTTAGATCTACAAAGGCAGATGATTATTATTTAACAGTGACAGAGAGTAAGAAGTTTACTCACGATGATGGTTCTTTTCATTATCAAAAACATAAAATTTACTTATATAAAGAAGATTTTAGTGACTTTAAAGAGATGTTGAATAAAGCAACAGACTTTATTGTTAACGAAAAAGGATCTGAAGTAATTAGTGAGCGTCATCAAAAAGACTACAAAAAAGAAGAAAACGTAGCAACAGAAGCAACTTCAACTGAAAGCTTTACGGACGTTTCTTTCGATGATATTTAAGCAGAGGAAACTGTTTTGCATAACTCTAAACACAAATAGTACAATTTGTGTTTAGAGACTGGATTGTGCAGAAAAAAATCAATTCAAATTCAATTTACACTTAAAACTGCCAATTGTTGCACAGCAATTGGTGGTTTTTATTTTATATAAGCGATTTTATTTTGTTTGGTAGCTTTGATGCGAATTCAACCAGCTGCTTATAAGTTAAAGTTCTACCCACTCTACTATTAAGTTTATCTTCACGCTGGTCAATCCTAAGTAATTTTTGTTTCATAGGATAAGCGAGTTTTGAGTTTATCTAAATATAATAAAAAAAACTGAATTACAGCAGGTTAAGTTGGTTTTGAGTTGAGGGCTTTTCTCAGTGAGGTATTTTTTCTATAAAACTTTTTTCATGGTAGTCGTTTTTGCTACTGTTTCTTGCCATTCTTTTGCCGCATTACTGTCTAGCGTAATTCCTCCACCAACATAAATATATACAGTGTTTTTAGAAACTTCCATACAGCGAAGATTTACAAATAAATTACTTTCTTTATCGTTCAGGTTTAGTTCTCCTAAAAAGCCCGTATAAAAGCTTCTATGGTAATTTTCGTTATCTAAAATAAATTGTTTTGCAGCTTCTAAAGGCATTCCGCAAACAGCAGGAGTAGGGTGCAAGCTTTTAATCAAAGAAGCGGTATTGGTTTTGAGCTGCCCCTTAAGAAGAGTTCTTAAATGAAGTAGCTTTCCTGCTTTTATAGTTTCAATACCAGAAGAGGTAATATTTGAAGAAATATTAGACAATCTATCAACGATATAGTCAGTTACAAATTGTTGTTCTTCTAATTCTTTTGGTTGCCAGATAACATTCGTTGTCCCGTTGTATACTTGTGTTCCCGCCAAAGCCATAGTTGTAAAATTCGTGTCTTGGATGCTAACTAAAGTTTCTGGAGTAGCTCCCAACCATAATCCAACTTTAGGATGAAACCAAACATATACGAAAGCTGTAGGATAGTTACTCAATAGTTTTTGAAAAGTTTCAATAAAGTTGCAATCGGGTAACTCCATCTTTTCTCTTCTAGAAAGAACTACCTTTTTAAACTGTTTATTTTTAATAGCAGAGATGCCTTTTTCAACTAGTTGTATATGGTTTTTTTCGGAAGCGGTATCAGGAGCATGATTGGTGGTGTTGGTTTGAGCATAACCAACAGTAACTTCTTCTTCAATATAAGTAGATTGATTTTTAGGAATTAAGATGGCTTTTTCTCTGTTGTCAAACGGAGCAAAAATAAACCCGCTCTCATTAAAACTGTCAGCAGTAATTAAGTTACTGTTTTGTTGAAACCATCCTTTTAACAAGGAAGTAGTAGGTTTTTTGTACGTAACGAAAGGAAGTTCGTTGTTAAAAGCTTCTTGTATGTTTGAAAAAATACTCAATCTAGTTGTTGTCTTAAATGTTTTTTAATCGTGTCAAATTTACTCCAAATAAATCCATGGCCAGCATCCGGTACGCGAATTAACTCCAACTGATGTTTAGGAAACTGTTTTTCTAAAAACAAGGAATTACCAAAAGGAACAATCCAATCATCCGTTCCATGAACACTCACGATGCTGTTAGGGGTAGATTTCCAGTGATTTTCAAAAGTTCGTAAATCTTGTTTATGCGATAACTTTTCTTTACTTGCTTCTTGCCATATTGGAGGAACCAACCATCGAGTAACTTTCCATTTATATAAATTTAAAGACCAGGGCATGGGTTCTACTTTGCTATACACAGCAGGAGCCAGCAAAATTACCTTTCTAACTTTTTCTTGTACAGCTAAGGCAATAGGTCCACCATAAGAATAACCTACAAGAATTGTTTTATGGGGGGGAATATCATGTAAAATGTTCTTTAACATGTCACGTTCAAAAGCAATACTTTCTTGAACCGAATTTTTGTCTTGATAATTGTAGCCAATTCTGTCGTATGAAACCATGTTCGCTTTGCTAAGCAATACACTGTCTTTCATATATTTTATAAAATCGGTAGAAGAACCTATCGTTCCATGAACAAAGACCAGTGTTGGTAAAGTAGTATCTTTTATAATTGAAAGTTTTCTGTACTCAAAGCCTTTAAAGTTTTTATAAGCGAGGATAGGAGTAGAGTTACCTGAAAATTTCTCAAGTACTTTTACATCAGATTTAGGAGCAGAAAAATTCCAAAATAAATAATACAAAACAAGGAACAGCACAAAGAGAGCAATTCCAGTAATTTTTAAGATTTTTTTCAGCAACTTCATGCTATTGTTTGTCTAAAACAATATTGGTAATCTTACAAAGCGAAATTAAATTGTCGTTTTCATCAACAATTCTCACTTCCCATAAATGTGTTGTTCTACCTTTATGAATTGCTTTTGCAGTGGCAAAAACATGTCCTTCTTTCTTACTTTTTACATGGTTGATGCTCAGCTCAATTCCTTTGATAATTTTATTAGAGTCTTTTAAAAAGAAGGCAGAAGCACAGCTGCCAACCGATTCAGCCAGAGCGGCTGTCGCACCGCCATGTAGTAATCCGTAAGGTTGATGTACTTTAGGAGTTACAGGCATTGTAGCAGTAATAAAATCATCACCTACATCAACAAACGTTATCGCTAAGGTTTCCATCAAGGTGTTTTTGTTGTAACTGTTTAAGACTGTAAGAGATGCTTGCTTATTCATGGTAACTAAAAATTATCACTCAAAAATACGTATTTTTGCACTGACAAAAAATGATAGAATGTATAAAGTACGTGTAATTTTAGATACGAAAGAAGATGTAATACGAACTCTGTTGATAAACGAAAAAGCGTCGTTAGAGAACCTACATTTTGCTATCGCAAAAGCGTTTGGTTTTAACGGACAAGAAATGGCATCTTTTTACCGTACCGATGAAGATTGGAATCAAGGAGAAGAAATTCCCCTGTTTAATATGTCTGAAGCAGGAGAAGGAATTTCAATGGCAACATGTATTTTGCATGAAACGTTACTACAACAACACGATAAGCTAATTTATGTGTATGATTTCTTACAAATGTGGACGTTTTATGTTGAGTTGATAGAGCAATCAAAGGAAATTATAACTGAACCAAAAATGGTGTTATCTGTAGGAGAGATCCCAGAACAAGCCCCAGAAAAAGAATTTAAAGCAGAAGATCTTTCAAAAAATTTAGAAGATGAAATTGACGATGAATTTGATAACTTTGAGAGTCTAGACGATTTTGATTTTGATAATTACTAAGCCATGGCGCAATTTATAAAATTGTATAACGACAACCCCAATCCTAAAGAGATTGAAAAAATTGTAAAAGTTTTACAAAATGGTGGGTTGATTATTTATCCAACCGATACGGTATACGGTTTAGGTTGTGATATAACCAATGCCAAAGCTTTGGCAAAAGTAGCTAAGATTAGAGGTGTAAAACCTGAAAAAGCCAATTTCTCGTTTGTTTGCAACGATTTAAGTCATTTGTCTGATTACGTAAAGCAAATTGATACTGCGACGTACAAAATTTTAAAAAGAGCTTTACCGGGGCCGTATACTTTTGTGTTACCGGGTAGTAACTCGCTACCAAAAGCCTATAAAAAACGTAAAACTGTTGGTATTCGTGTGCCAGATAATAACATAGCAAGAGCTATTGTGGTGGCCTTGGGAAATCCAATTGTATCCACTTCTATACACGATGAAGATGAAGTATTAGAGTATACAACTGACCCAGAATTAATTTTTGAGAAATGGCAGAATGTTGTTGATGTTGTGGTTGATGGTGGGTACGGAGATAACCATGCATCTACAGTAATCGATTTAACTACCGATGAGCCAGAAGTACTTCGTGAAGGAAAAGGAAGCTTAGATATTTTGTAATAATAAGTTGAGTTGAAATCTTCAACTCAACTTATTAATTAACAACACAATTCCTATCTTAGTATAGAATAGAAAAAGGATGTATGTTTTTACTGGATAGATTCCCTAACGACAGCGGACCAATATATCAAGAAACCATAGCAGGCAGATTGCCTGTTGAACCTTTCAATACTTTTAGCAATTTAATTTTTATTGCATTACTGATTTACTTCGGAAGAAAAATTTATCAAAAGCCTGAGCAACATCCATTTTTTTTGTTTGCCATCCCTGTGATATTTATCAGTTGGATAGGAGGTACCATGTTTCACGGCACAAGAAGTCATGAGTTTTGGTTGTTGTTAGATTGGGTTCCAATTATGGTTGTATGTTTAGGAGCCATTAGTTATTTCATAGGAAAAATTAAAAAGAAAGGGTGGCAACGAATAGCGATAGTTATTGCTATACTTTTAGGGGCTATTTTTCCACGGTTTTTACCAATACCTCCAGGATATAAAACCTCTTTTGGGTATGTAGTAACCGCATTTGCAGTGATAACTCCGTTAATTTGGTATGCTTACAAAACACATTGGAAAAACGTAAAGTATATCATGTATGGAGGAATGGTATTTGGAATAGCGTTACTATTTAGGACATTGGATAATAAAGTGGTGTTACTGCCTATGGGAACGCATTGGTTATGGCATATTTTTGGCGGAATAGCAGTTTTCTTTTTACTCTATTATATCTATAAAGACGAGCAAGAATTAACGTAACTCGGTAAACTTTTTTCTTCCTTTGGCATAATACTGCCAAACAATAGATTTATGCTCGTAGTAATTTGATTTTTTGGGAGTCTTTTTTCTCTTTTTTATGAACTTAAAAAGCTGTGTGTAAAAACTAAAATGAGCTTTTAAAATAGCAAACAAATGATTTGGTTTTCCTTCCAATAAAAATTTAAGGCTTGCCAATCCGTCTAAGATCAAACGAGAAAAAATGATTGGAAACAATTTCGTAGAAGGTAAGTTTTTAACCAAGTTGAGTAAACTATTCCTAAAATTTAAAAATGTTTTTCTAGGGTTCAAGGTATCCAATGTAGCACCACCAACATGATATACAGTGGATGTTCCTACATATTTTATAGTATGCCCATTATTGTTAGCACGCCAGCACAAATCAATCTCTTCCTGATGTGCAAAAAAATCCTCGTCAAAACCATTGAGTTGATGAAACACTTCAGAACGAATAAAAAAACAAGCACCAGAGGCCCAAAATATTTTGGTAGTATCGTTAAACTGTCCGTTATCTGTTTCCAAGTCACTAAACAATCGACCGCGGCAATACGGATACCCATAAGCATCAATAAAACCACCACCAGCACCTGCATATTCAAACTTAGACTTATCTTTAAAATCTAAAATTTTAGGTTGAATAATAGCAGTGTTGGGTTCCTTTTTAAAAGTATCAATAATGGGAGTTAACCAGTTGCTAGTAACCTCAATATCTGAATTAACCAAACAATATACATCGGCATCAATATGTTGTAAGGCGTCGTTGTAACCTTTGGCATACCCACCATTTTCTGAGTTTTGTACAATCTTTACAGTAGGAAAATGCTGCTTAACTAATGCAATAGAATCATCTGTAGAAGCATTGTCTGCTACATATACTTCCGCTTCTTCAGAACTAAAATTTACGACAGAAGGAAAAAACTGCTCAAGCAATTTTTTCCCATTCCAGTTTAATATGACGATTGCTGTTTTCAAGACGGCAAATTTACAGTTTCTAAATGAAATGCTGTTAAAAAAGCAAGAATCATTCTAGGTCTCGTTATTCCGTACGAGGTACGAGGAGGAATCTCATAAGGTGAGCAATTCTTATGTTTAGGATTTTTCCTTCCGTTAGGCTCCAGTTCGAAATCATAATTGCGCTTGGTCATTGCGAGAGGAACGAAGCAATCTCTTAGTTGAAAGAGGTAGACATGTCTTTACTCCTCCTCGCTATGACGTTTTGCATTCCCGTCATTCCGACTGTAGGGGAGAAACAGTAAGGTTCAACAAAGTTAAACTCCAGTAAACTGCGGAACTCCTATTCTGATTTTTCAGGTTCATATATTGCATTTTCCAAGCTAAAACAAAAGGGTTGAGAACCACCACCAGTCATTACAATATCAGCACTAATGACTCTCAATAAACTTATTTCTGTATTTATTTCCGAAATAATAGCTGAATTAAGAATTTCTCCTTCTTCAATGTTAGAAGCAACACCTATGTAAAGTTTAGGATTGAATTTAAAAACAGCTTTTTGACCTGGAGCAAGATTAGTTTTTATAGCTAATAGCTTACTATCTTTATAACAATTAGCATCAATAGCGCTTCGTGTTAGGTTGTTTCGTATTGCTACTTCGCCATCCATTACTGCGGAAATTGAAGAGAGTTGTAAAACATGTCCAGAAGCATTTTCAACCATTTCAAAAACACTTCCATCATAAGCGGTTAACTGAGGTGTGTAGTTTCCGTAAGAATCAACAGCAGCAACTTGAAAGTTAGTAGAATAATTAATAGGGAGGCTTTCCTCGTGACTTGGATTTTTAATTACTTTCCATACAGTAGGACGTTCATCAAAACTGCTTGCAACGTTCTTTTGAAAAATCACAACATCACTGTTGTTAGCATCATTAGACCTGTTTATAAAGTTTAATTTAATAGAGTTATTCATAAAATCAATTTTTAAAGTTTGGTATAAAGTTGTTTTGTTGTGTGAATTTAAGAATTTGATAGTAAAAAAGATAAACAAATGTTATAAGTGTATAATTTTTTGTGTTTAAATATATGTTGAGAGTCATTAAAGAAATTAGCGTCATTGAGAGTGTAATAGAGGGAGTTAATGAGGAGAATAACTTACCTGTTTAAGGTTTCTCAGTCGTAACCTCTTTCGAAATGAGGTACAGTTTTGTCATTCCGAACGGCAAAGGAGGAGGAGTTTCATGAGGCGAGTACTCTTTTACTCTTCAACGACCAACATCTTCCATGTATCGTCCCATTTTTTACGTGCGATTCTGTTGTGATATGTTGTTAAATCGAAATTTGGAGTAGGTCGTACAACAAGATTAAATGCATCTTCTAAACCATACGGAGCAATATGTTTAATTTGATTATTAGAGTTTAACTGAATAGCAATTGCAGTGGCTGTTTCGGGCCAGTAAGAAATAGCTTCGTAACAGTTTTTATAAGGTGAATGACCATTACGAACATGCATTCTTGCTTGATTTTTTACCGACCAATTCACAGAGGGATTGATAGCTTTGAGATGTTCTTCAAGGACAAATTCACGAGCTTTAGTAATGTCGCTTTTATCAAAATAGATAATATCAACATCGTTTAAAGAAGTTTTTTTATTATTGTGTTTGTAATCCCAAATTTTGTTTCTAACAAAACCAGCCCCAATCCAACAATCGGGAAGGTGTAGGTTACGAACGGTTTCAAGAATGTGTAGCATCCAAGTGTCGTTTTCAATAATGCTTATGAATTCAGTGGTAAAATCTGCTTTCATAAAACTTATAGGTAGTGAGGAATATCTCTTAAAAACACATAAGTTTCGTTCTCTTTATCGAGCATACAAAAAAAGTGTTGCAGTCCGTTAGTTACGATGAGGTAATTGGCATTGAGTTTTAAGTTATAACGCGCAATCTGATCAAAGGTATCTTGGGTAATTTTTATATGTGGTGCTTTACATTCTACAATAATATTCGGATGTCCGTCTGAAGCAAAAACCACAATATCGGTACGTTTTTTAAGGTTGTTGATAACCAATTGTTTTTCAATAGCAATCAATGAAACAGGATAGTTTCTCTCTTGAATTAACCATTGTACAACATGCTGACGCACCCATTCTTCGGGAGTTAATACCATGTATTTTTTTCTCAAATTATCAAAAATAAGCGTCTTATTTTCGTTACTTTTGAGCTTGAATGTATAGCTAGGAAGGTTGAGATTTTGCATAAACCAAAAGTAAGAAAATTATAAGTTATTTTTTCGTTGTTCAGTATGACGAAACATTATTGTTGAGATTTAGCTTCGCTGAACCTTAGGGTTTCTTGTCGCTCATAAAATCACTCCGTTGAAATCACCAAGAGTGTTGTTAAGGAATGAATACTTAGCTACAACATTTTAAATAACAAGACCAAAAGAAGGCAGAAGAAAGACATATGAACGAAATTAAAACGATTATATCCGATATCAAAGGAGGTAACATCAAACCCATTTATTTTTTAATGGGAGAAGAACCGTATTACATCGATAAAATTTCAGATTATATTGAAGGCAATGTGTTGGATGAATCTGAAAAAGGATTCAATCAAGTTGTCATGTACGGCCGTGATGTGTCGATAGAGGAAATTGTATCGTCGGCAAAACGTTTTCCAATGATGGCAGAAAAACAGGTGATTATTGTTAAAGAAGCCCAAGATTTAAGCCGTACGATCGATAAAATAGAGTCGTATGCAGCCAATCCTCAACCGAGTACCGTATTGGTGTTTAATTACAAATACAAAAAGCTTGATAAACGGAAAAAAGCGTACAAAGCTATTGCCAAAAGCGGACTCATTTACGAGAGTAAAAAATTATACGAAAATCAAGTAGCTGATTGGATTCGTCAGGTGTTGGGCGGAAAAAAGTTTAACATCGAACCGAAAGCTGCACAAATGTTGGTAGAGTTTTTAGGAACTGACCTAAGCAAGATTAGCAACGAATTAGATAAACTAACCTCAGTATTGCCTTCGGAAACCATTATTACCGATAAGCATATTGAAGAAAATATTGGGATTTCTAAGGACTTTAACAATTTTGAGCTGCGTAAAGCAGTAGGACAGCGAGAGGTGGTAAAAGCGAACCGAATCATCAATTATTTTGCGCAGAATCCAAAGAACAATCCGTTGGTAATGACCATTTCCTTACTCAATAGCTTTTTTACACAGTTATTACTATACCACGGATTAAAAGACAAATCGAAAGCTTCGGTTGCTAAAAACTTAGGGGTAAACCCGTATTTTGTGGACGATTACGTAAACGCAGCCCGTAATTACCCGATGCGAAAAGTATCTCAAATTATTGCCTTACTACGCGATGCCGATGTAAAAAGCAAAGGGGTAGGAGCTAACCAAACCCATGCTGATATTTTAAAAGAATTACTGTTTAAGATGTTGCATTAACGGTCAAGTATAAGAGTAGTAGCAGATAAAACGCAACTACCTTTTGGTACACAGTATACTTAATTTAACACAAAAAGCGGTTTAAGTGCAAACTTGAACCGCTATTGCTTATACACAACTTAAGTTAGCAATTGTTTAAATTTAGTAATAAAAACCAGAAAGAAAAAAGCGTAGAGTAAGGTTATGATATACGTT